>JBKGUS010000150.1:0-5488 GCA_046462295.1 Thermoleophilaceae bacterium
GGTCCGACAGCCGGTCGCCGCTGCGGGCCCAGGACTCGATCCGGAAGCGCAGCCGCCCGTCCTCCCGCTCGGCGCTGAAGGCGATCTGGCCCGCTTCGAGGTGGCCCTCCAGCGTGGCGAACCGGAAGCAGGTGGGCGTCCGCTCGATCACGCGCACCGGGCCGTCCCAGGGCCCCGGCATGCGGACGACGTACTCGTCGCCCACGCGCATCTCGTCCTCCTCGCCGTGCACCTTCTTGAACGTGGCGAGCTCGCTCGGCGCGGCCCGGTCGGGGTCCGTCGCGAGCCGGGCCACGAGCGCCTCGGGATTGAGCTCCGCCCGGCGGATGAGCGCCACGTAGCGGCGGTGGAAGAGCGGCCCGGCGCCGTCGCCGACGCGCTGGATCTCCTCACGGCTGACGCCGTGCGGAAGCGGCGGCGGCGCGTCGTCCGGCCACGAGCCCTCCTCGTTCGTGCGATACAGCGGCGTGGTGCGCCACAGGTAGCGCCACGACGTGAGGGTCACGCCGACCGGCCAGCGGGTGGCGGTGGTGAGGCGGCGGAGGAGGGTCTGGCGGCGCGGCATTCCCTGGAAGTACGCGGGTACCTGCCCGCCATGGTCACAAGAGCCCTCAACGCCGCCGGTCTGCGCGGCTGGCACATGCACGGAAGCGCGTTCGCGTCGATCTACCTCTGCATCGCCCTGTGGATCCGCGCCAAGACGGTCGACCAGGAGGAGCGCGGCAATGCCGAAAGGCGCGCGCTCTTCGTCGGACTCTGGCCGCCCATGTTCTGGCTGATCGGGGACGCGCTGCAGGTCGAGGAGCGCTTGGGCCGGCGCCTGGCGGGTAGACGGCGACTATGGAGAAGAACGAGTCGCTAGAGCACGAGGAGCGCGACGAGAAGGCCGCCGCCGACCCGCAGCCGAAGAAGCAGCAGCCCGAGCAGGACGAGACCGACAGCACGACCTTCGACACCGACCAGCATTCCGACGCGCCCGGGCCGACCGGCACGGGCTGAGCCCAGCGGTGGCGGGGCGTCCCCGGCGGCTACAGTCGGGGGCGTGAGCGTCCGGCCCCTGCCCCGCGCGATCCCCGACAATCTCGCCGACATCGTCGGCAACACGCCGATGGTCCGCCTCACGCGGGTGGCGCCCGACTGCGAGGCCGAGCTGATCGGCAAGCTCGAGGCCTACAACCCGGCCGGCAGCGTCAAGGACCGGATCGGCGTGGCCATGATCGCCGCGGCCGAGGCGGAGGGGCGGATCGAGCCGGGGCGCAACACGATCGTCGAGTCGACCTCGGGCAACACCGGGATCGCCCTTGCCTTCGTGTGCGCCGCCAAGGGCTACGACCTCGTCATCACGATGCCGCAGGGCATGAGCCGCGAGCGCGAGAAGCTGCTGCGGCTCTATGGGGCCGAGGTGGTGTGGGTCGAGTCGATGGGCGGGATGAACGAGGCCATCGAGGAGGCCCGCCGGATCTGCCGCGAGCGGGGCGACTGCTACGTGCCGAACCAGTTCTCGAACCCGGCGAACCCGGAGATCCACCGGCGCACGACGGCCGAGGAGATCTGGCGCGACACGGACGGCGCGATCGACGTGCTCGTCTGCTCGTGCGGCACCGGCGGCACAATCACCGGCTGCGGCGAGCGGCTCAAGGAGCGGAACCCCGCCCTGCACGTGGTGGCCGTGGAGCCGAGCGCGTCGGCGGTGCTGTCCGGCGGCCGGCCCGGGCCGCACAAGATCGACGGCATCGGCCCCGGCTTCGTGCCCGACGTGCTGAACCGCGAGGTGATCGACGAGATCGTCCCGGTCGACGACGAGGACGCCATCGAGACGGCCCGCCTGTGCGCGCTGCGCGAGGGCGTGAACGCGGGGATCTCGGCGGGGTCGGCTGTGTGGGCCGCCGTCCAGGTGGGGTCGCGGCCGGAGATGCGCGGCAAGCGAATCGTGGCGATCCTGCCGGACTCCGGCGACCGCTACGTGAGCACGCCGTTCTTCGTGCCGTGATCGGCTTCGAGACATTCACCCGGGTCGCGCGCGAGCTGGGCGAGGACCTCACGGCGGCGCAGGAGCGCGACCCCGCCGCCCGCAGCGTCCGCCGCATGGAGATCCTGCTCACCTACGGCGGCGTGCAGGCGATCCTGGCGCACCGTGTGTCGCACGCCCTGCACGAGGCCGGCGTGCCGCTCCTGCCGCGCATGCTGGCGAACCTCGTGAAGGTGATGACCGGCGTCGAGATCCACCCGGCCGCACGGATCGGCCGCGGCTTCTTCATCGACCACGGCTCCGGCGTCGTGATCGGCGAGACGGCCGAGGTGGGGGACAACGTGACGATGTACCAGGGCGTGACCCTCGGCGGAACCGGGTTCGCGCGCGGCAAGCGTCACCCCACGGTGGGGAACGAGGTGATGATCGGCTCGGGCGCAAAGCTGCTGGGGCCGATCGACGTGGGGGACCGCTGCAAGATCGGCGCCAACTCGGTCGTGATCCACGACGTGCCGCCGAACAGCACGGTGGTGGGCAACCCGGGCCACCCGGTGCGGGTTGACGGGAAGAAACCCGACGGCCCCGACGCCGACTGGATCCACCTGCCCGACCCGGTCGCGGACGCCATCGCCGGCCTCAGCAACCGGATCGCCCAGCTCGAGGAGCTGGTTGCCGAGCAGACCGGCCGCAAGCCGGAGGGCGAGGTGCGGCCGCTGAAGCGCCGCGGCGGGCCGGACCCGGCAGGCGGGTGACACGCCGGTCACGGGAGCTTCACGGTCATCCGTGCGGGCCGTGCTTCCCTTGGCCGCATGAGACGATCGAGACTCACCACCCTGCTCCTGATGATCTTCGCGCTCACCACGGGCGTGCTGGCGAGCGTCTCGCTCGCCGATGACGACGACGATCGCGATCGCGGACGCAAGGCGTCGTCCCGGCACGACGACCGCCCGCTCGTGATCGCCCACCGTGGCGCCTCCGGCTACCGCCCCGAGCACACCCTCGCGGCCTACGAGCTCGGCGCCCGCATGGGGGCCGACTACATCGAGCCGGACCTGGTCATCACGCAGGACGGCGTGCTGGTGGCCCGCCACGAGAACGAGATCTCCCAGACGACGGACGTGGAGCAGCACCCCGAGTTCGCCGACCGGCGCAAGACGCAGACCATCGAGCCCGGCCTCACCCTGACCGGGTGGTTCACCGAGGACTTCACGCTGGCCGAGCTGAAGACGCTGCGGGCCGAGGAACGCATCCCCGGCACGCGCCAGGAGAACACGATCTACAACGGGCGCTACCAGGTGCCGACGCTGCAGGAGGTCATCGACCTGGCCCGCCGCCTGTCGCGCGAGCTCGATCGGGAGATCGGCATCTACCCGGAGACGAAGCATCCGTCGTACTTCCAGGACATCGGCCTGCCGCTGGAGCGCCCGCTGGTGGCGACGCTGCGGCGCAACAATCTGGACGACCGGCGCGACGAGGTCTTCGTGCAGTCGTTCGAGACGGGCAACCTGAGGGAGCTCGACGACCGGATCGACACGCCGCTGGTACAGCTGTTCGGGGCCCCGAAAGCCACGCCGGTGGGCGACACGCGCACCTACGCGGAGCTCGCCACCGACGCGGGGCTGCGCGACATCGCGCGCTATGCCGACGGAGTGGGTCCGTCGAAGAACTACATCGTGCCGAGGGACGCGGCGCAGAACTCGCTGCCCCCGACCGACTTCGTGCAGCGGGCCCACCGCGCCGGCCTGCTGGTGCACCCGTACACGTTCCGCAACGAGAACGAGTTCCTGCCGCTCGAGCTGCGCTCGGGACCGGTGCTCTCGGACTACGGCGACGCCTTCAGCGAGCACGAGCAGTTCTACGAGCTGGGCGTGGACGGGCTGTTCTCGGACAACCCGGACACGGCGGTGGAGGCCCGCCCATAGACATGCCGGTCAGCGCCCGCGTCGCTTGCGGCGCGGGCCGCCGACGCACCGGTCTACCGCGGCAAGGGCGCGCCCATGACGGCGGCGAGCAAGAGAGCCATCACGACTCCGCGGCGGAGGACGAGCAGCAGCACGGCTGCCAGAGCAAGCAGGGGCGGCGCCAATCATTCGCCCTCCCCTCCGGTGTTTGGGGGGCGCTCCAGGACACGGATACAGGCTCGCCCCCGCAGACAGACAAGACCTGACCTGGAAGCGTCAAACCCATGCAGCGACCCCTACGGTGCCGCCGGTCACCCGCGCGCACCCGGCGCGTAGCGGTCGGGCCGCTCGCGCTCGCCCATAGGCGCCGGCGAGGCTCGGCCCGCCCGTGATGCCTGGTCCGCCACCTCCGCAGAAACCCAGGTCCCGCGACAGGCCGCCGTTCTCGGCCCTGGTGCCGCTCGCTGCCGGCATGCTGCTCGTCGCGGTCTTTGCGTCGCTCGTCGGTGAGAGCGACAAGCGACCGCAGCCGACCTATAGCGACTTCATCGCTCAGGTGGAGGCTCGAGAGGTCCGCTCGGTCAAGGTCGACGCCGGCGACAACTCGATCGAGGTGACCCCGACGAGCGGCGAGGAGTACGACACAGCCTTCCCTGACAACACCGAGCAGGCGCTCCTCGCCGACCTGCGCCAGCGCGGAGTCCTGGTCGATGTGACTGCCAAACGCGGAGGCGGCTGGTGGCGCGCCCTGATTTGGATCGGGCCGATGCTGCTCTTCCTGTTCTTCTGGTTGTTCATCGTTCGGCGGGCGACGGGAGGGGGCGCCCAGTTGACGCGTTTCGCGCGGTCCAAGGCCCGGCTTTGGCCGGGTCTCGATGCGCGTCGCATCAAGTTCGACGACGTTGCGGGGGTGGATGAGGCGGTGGAGGAGCTGCATGAGATCAAGGAGTTCTTGGAGAATCCGAAGAAGTTTCAGGCGTTGGGGGCCCGGATTCCGAAGGGTGTGTTGTTGTATGGGCCGCCTGGTACGGGTAAGACGTTGTTGGCTCGGGCGGTGGCGGGCGAGGCGGGTGTGCCGTTCTTCTCGATCTCTGGGTCGGATTTCGTGGAGATGTTCGTGGGGGTGGGTGCCTCGCGGGTGCGTGATTTGTTTGAGCAGGCCAAGCAGAACTCGCCCTGCATCATCTTTATGGACGAGATCGATGCGGAGGGTCGCCACCGCGGCGCCGGTTTGGGCGGCGGCCATGATGAGCGTGAGCAGACGCTGAATCAGTTGTTGGTCGAGATGGATGGGTTCGAGATGAAGGACAACATCATCTTGATCGCGGCGACGAATCGGCCCGACATTCTGGATCCGGCGTTGTTGCGGCCGGGTCGTTTCGACCGCCAGATCGTGGTGGATCGGCCGGACCGCAAGGGCCGCACCAAGATCCTCGAGGTGCATACCAGGGGCAAGCCGCTGGCCAAGGCGATCGATCTCGATACGCTGGCCGGCCAGACGCCTGGGTTCACCGGTGCGGATCTGCAGAATCTGGTTAACGAGGCGGCTTTGTTGGCGGCGCGGCAGGGCAAGCGGGAGATCGATCACCTGCAGTTGGAGGAGGGGATCATGCGGGTG
>JBKGUS010000151.1:0-3824 GCA_046462295.1 Thermoleophilaceae bacterium
CCTCGAGCTCGTCGCCCGTCTCCGGGTGCGTGCCGTTGAAGACGGCGGCGATCTCCTTGAAGTCCTCCGGCGAGAAGCGGTAGATGCGCTTGTGGTCGCCGCGCTCGATGTGCGGCCGGCACTCCGGGATCTTCTCGGTCGAGATGTTCGGCGTCGGGAACATGTTCGTGAGGTCGGAACCGGTGAGGTTCTCGAGCGCACGCGCGTACGCCACCTGGTGCACGCCGCCGCGCACCAGCAGGTAGCCCGTCAGCGCCTTGGCGGCAGGGTGGTCGACCATCTCGTAGACGCGCAGCTTGTTCTGCCTCGCGACGGTCTCGAGGAAGAAGTTGTGCGTGAGGTCCTCGACGAGGTCACCGGACGAGAAGACGTTGTCGCCGGTCCATGGCCTGCCGTTCGAGTCCTGTGGAAGCGCGGCGTGGCCGCCGGCGATGAAGTGCTGCGCGTTGCGGGCGCCCTTCACGCCGCTCATCGCGCCCTCGATCGAGCCGTCGCCGTTCGTGACCGGCGAGGCGCCGGTGAGCATGGTGTTGATCGTAGCCGCGACGAGCTCGATGTGGCCGAACTCCTCGGCGGCGATGTTCGCGACGAGGTCGTAGAAGGGACGGGCGCCCTGCTTGTTGCGGAAGTTGAACGACTGGAACGTGTAGTTCATGAAGGTGGACATCTCGCCGAAGCGACCGCCCATCAGCTCCTGGACGGCTGCCGCGCCGTCGGGATCCGGGTCGGACGGCGGCGGAAGCTCCGTGCCCCAGCGGTCGAGGCGCAGGATCATGGGGACCTCCTGAGGGGGGTTGAGGTGGGGGGAACCCGTTGCGGGTGCCCGGCGCCGAATGGGGCAAACGCAGGTCGTAGGCCCATCGTCCGATGTGGCGCGCCCGGCCACGCCGTATCGTGGGACGGCGATGAGCGAGAGCACAGGCGGCGCGGTCCGGGCGATGAGCGAGGCCGTGCTGGCCATCGCCCGCGAGCGCTCGGTCGACACCGTGCTCCAGCGGATCGTCCACTCCGCCCGCGAGCTCGTGAGCGCCCGCTACGCGGCGCTCGGCGTGCCCGACGGGCAGGGCAACTTCGCCCGCTTCATCACCTCCGGGATGACGGAGGAGGAGGTTGCCGCGATGGGCCCGCTGCCGCGCACGCACGGTCTGCTGGGGGCGATGCTCGAGTCCGCGGAGTCGCACCGCACGCCCGACATCAGGCGCGACCCGCGCTTCCGCGGGTGGTGGCCGGCGGCCCACCCGGTCATGCGGTCCTTCATGGGCGTGCCGATCGTGGGCGGCGACGGTGTGGTGGGGGCGTTCTACCTCACCGACAAGGAGGGCGCCGCCGAGTTCACGGCGGCCGACCAGGAGCTGATCGAGATGCTCGCCCCGCACGCCGCGCTCGCGATGGAGAACGCGCGCCTGTCCGAGCGCAGCCGTGAGCTGAGCGTCGTCGAGGAGCGCAACCGGCTGGCGCGCGACCTGCACGACTCGCTGGTCCAGAAGCTGTTCGGCGTCGTGCTCGCGGCCAAGTCCGCCTCGACGCTGCTCGAGCGCGACGCCGGCGACGCCCGCGCCCAGGTCGACCGGCTGGGCGAGCTGGCCCAGGACGCGATCTCGGAGCTGCGCTCGCTCGTGTTCCAGCTGCGGCCCGCGGCGATCGAGACCGAGGGGTTGGGAGAGGCGCTCCGAAAGCACGTCGAGGTGCTGCGGCGCGTGCACGCGACCGAGGTCTCGCTCGAGCTGTCGGGGACGCCGCGGCTGCGTCACGGGGTGGACGACGAGGTGTTCCGGATCGCGCAGGAGGCGATCCACAACGCGCTGCGGCATGCGGGCGCCGGGCGCATCGAGGTGGTCCTGGCGGAGGACGGCCGCGGGCTTGCGCTGTCGGTGTCGGACGACGGCGTCGGGTTCGATCCGCGTACGCCGACCCTGCGGTCGCGCCGCCTCGGCCTTACGTCGATGGAGGAGCGGGCGCGGGAGCTGGGCGGGCGGCTCTCGATCTCGTCGTCGCCCGGAGCCGGCACGAGCGTGCGCCTGGAGGTGCCGCCGGCGTGAGCATCCGGGTGCTGATCGCGGACGACCACGCCGTGGTGCGGCAGGGCCTGAAGACGTTCCTCGAGCTCCAGGACGACATCGAGGTGGTGGAGGACGTGGCGGACGGCGAGGCGGCCGTCGCGGCCGTGGAGCGGGAGGCGCCGGACGTCGTGCTGATGGACCTGGTGATGCCGGGCGTGGACGGCGTGGAGGCGATCAGGCGGATCAGGGAGGGGCGGCCGCAGACGCGCGTGCTGGTGCTGAGCAGCTTCCTGGACGACGAGCGGCTGTTCCCGGCGGTGCGGGCGGGGGCGGCGGGCTACCTCTTGAAGGACGTGGAGCCGCGCGAGCTCGTCAAGGCGATCCGCACGGTCCACGGCGGGGAGGCGCTGCTGCATCCCGCGGTGGCGGCGCGGCTGATGGACGAGTTCGCGGCCGGCCCTGCGCCGGAGCCGAGCGCCGACGGCCTGACGGAGCGCGAGCGCGAGGTGCTGACGCTGATCGCCCGCGGGCTTGCGAACAAGGTGATCGCGCGCGAGCTGTCGATCTCCGAGAAGACGGTGAAGGCCCACGTGAGCAGCATCCTCGGCAAGCTGGGTGTGAGCGACCGGACGCAGGCGGCGCTGTACGCGGTGCGGTCCGGGCTGGTGGAGCCGTAGGGCGTAGGACCAATTGCCGATGGTCGCCTGCGCGGGGCGGGCATAGCCTCGGTCGCGATGAGCAATGCGATCGTGACCGGCGCCTCGCGCGGACTTGGGCTGGCGCTCGCTCGGGCGCTGGCCGCGCGCGGCTGGCGTCTCGTCATCGACGCCCGCGGGGCGGCGGCGCTCGAAGCGGCGGGCGAGGAGCTGGCCGCGGTCGCCCTCCCCGGCGACATCGCCGACGAGATGCACCGTCGCGAGCTTGTCGCCGCGGCCGGCGACCCGATCGACCTGATCGTCAACAACGCGAGCGTGCTCGGGCCCAGCCCGCTGCCGCCGCTCGCCGAGCTCGCGCCGTCGGCCCTCGAGGAGATTCTCCGTGCGAACGTCATCGGCCCGCTGGGCCTGATCCAGCTCGCGCTGCCTCGCATGCGTGGGGGCGGCCGCATCGTCAACGTCAGCTCCGACGCCGCCGTCGAGCCCTACGAGGGCTGGGGCGGCTACGGCGCCTCGAAGGCTGCGCTCGACCAGCTCACACGGATCCTCGCCGCGGAGCGCCCCGACCTGCGCGTCTACTCGGTCGACCCGGGCGACATGCGGACCCAGATGCACCAAGACGCGTTCCCCGGCGAGGACATCTCCGACCGTCCACCGCCGGAGGCGAGCGTGCCGGGCGTGATGGCGCTGATCGAGGGCGAGCTGCCGAGCGGCCGCTACGCCGCCCGCGAGCTGAGCCCCTCCTACGCATGAGCGTCACACTCGGAGGAGCGGAGGTGGCGGCGCTCCGCGAGGCGCGCGAGCCCGCCGAGGTGCGCGGCGCGGCGCGCGACGAGGTCCGCCTCCTCGTCTCCCATCGGGGCAGCGGCCGCATCGGCCACGCCCGCTTCGCAGAGCTGCCCGAGCTGCTCGACGCCGGCGACCTGCTTGTCATCAACACCTCCGCCACGCTGCCTGCGGCGGTCCCGGTGCTCGGCTCAGACGCGGCTCTGCGTCTACACCTCTCCAGTCCAGTCCCCGGCGCGGCCCCGGGGGTCTGGCTCGTCGAGCTGCGCCGGGAGGGCCGGCGCTTCGGCGGCGGCCGCCCGGGGCTGGTGCTGCGCCTTCCGGCCGGAGGTGCGGTCGTACTGCTCGAGCGGCATCACGGCGGCCGCCTCTGGCACGCGGC
>JBKGUS010000152.1:0-2552 GCA_046462295.1 Thermoleophilaceae bacterium
CCTGCAGGAGGCCGAGCTGCCTCCCGGCGTGGTGAACATCCTGCCCGGCGCCGGCGAGACCGGCCGCCTGCTGGTCGGGCACCCCGACGTCGACAAGGTGGCGTTCACCGGGTCGACCGACGTGGGGCGGGCGATCGCCCGCGCCGTGGCCGGCACCCGCAAGAAGGTGACGCTCGAGCTGGGCGGCAAGGCCGCAAACATCATCTTCGACGACGCCCCGATCGACCAGGCCGTCGAGGGGATCGTGAACGGGATCTTCTTCAACCAGGGGCACGTGTGCTGCGCCGGGTCGCGGCTGCTGATCCAGGAGAGCGTGGCCGACGTGGTGGTGGGGAAGCTGTGGGAGCGGATGGGCCGCCTGCGCGTGGGCGACCCGCTCGACAAGAACACCGACGTCGGCGCGATCAACTCGCGCGAGCAGCTCGAGCGGATCGAGGAGCTCGTGGAGAGCGGTGAGGGGGAGGGCGCGGTGCGGCGCAGCGTGGCCTGCGAGCTGCCGGACCGCGGCTTCTGGTACGCGCCCACGATCTTCACCGAGGTGGCGCCGGCGCACCGCATCGCCGTGGAGGAGATCTTCGGGCCGGTCGTGTCGGTGCTGACCTTCCGCACCCAGGCCGAGGCGATCGAGAAGGCGAACAACTCGGCCTACGGCCTGGCTGCCGGGATCTGGACCGACAAGGGGGCCAAGGCGTTCGAGGTGGCGGGTGCGCTGCAGGCCGGCGTGGTCTGGCAGAACACCTACAACCACTTCGACCCGACGGCGGCCTTCGGGGGCTACAAGGAGAGTGGGTTCGGCCGCGAGGGTGGGCCGGCGGGCCTCCGCCCCTACCTCCGCATCGCATGAGCAACCGTCTCCCTGTCCGCAAGACGTACAAGCTGTTCGTCGGGGGCGCCTTCGTGCGTTCCGAGTCCGGCCGCTACGACAGCAAAGAGGGGTTCAACGTCCCGCGCGGCTCGCGCAAGGACGTGCGCGATGCGGTCAAGGCCGCTCGCTCCGCCTCGGGGCTGTGGGCCGCTCGGACCGCGTACAACCGCGGTCAGATCCTCTACCGGTGTGCCGAGGCGCTCGAGTCGCGCGCCGTGGACTTCCACGTTCCCCGCTCCGAGCTGGACGCCTCGATCGACGTGCTCGTCCACTACGCCGGCTGGACCGACAAGCTGCAGCCGGTGCTGGGAGGGATCAACCCGGTGGCGGCGCCGTTCCTGTCGTTCTCGCTGCCCGAGCCGACCGGCGTGGTGGGGATCCTGGCGCCCGACTCGCCCGCCCTGCTCGGCCTGATCGCCGAGCTGGCGCCAGCGCTGGCCGCCGGCAACACGGCGGTCTGCGTGCTCTCGAACGAGCAACCACTCCCGGGCCTCGACCTCGCCGAGGTGCTGGGGATCGCGGACGTGCCCGGCGGCGTGGTGAACCTGCTGTCCGGCCGCCGGGCCGAGCTGGCGCCGGTGCTGGCGGGCCACCACGCGTTGAACGCCGTGGTGGACGTCTCGGGCGATGCCGAGCTGGGCGCCTCGATAGACAAGCTCGCCTCTGAGTCCGTGACACGCGTGCGCCACGCCCGGCCAACGACGGGCTACGAAGAGGCGGTCCGAGACGCCCTCTCGCGCCTCGAGGCGGTCACCGAGCTGAAGACCGCCTGGCACCCCGTAGGCGCCTAGTAGCGCTTCCGTTACACAACGAGCACACAGGTCACCCTCCGCCCGGCACGCTGAGGGGGTGGGTAATTCCAGTACCGGATATGTGCATTGGGATTACCCACCCCCTGATGTGCGGCTCGCGCGGATCGCCGGGCGGCAGCACGGGATGGTCACGCATCGGCAGCTTGCCGCCGTTGGGATCCGCGGCGCTTCGGTGACGCGGCGTGTAGCGGCAGGGCGGCTGGTGCGGGTCTACCGGGGTGTGTATGCCGTCGGCCACATCCAGCGCACGCCCGAAGCCCGGTGGATCGCGGCGGTCATGGCCTGCTCGCCCGGCGCCTTTCTGAGCCACCTCGATGCCGCCGCGCTCTGGCAGATCTACGACAGTCGCTCGATGGCGATACACGTGACCACCACCGCCCGCGCGGCACGGCGGCTCCCCGGCATCCAGGTCCATCGCGCTCGCAGGCTCGACCCAGCCGACGTCACGACGAAGGACGGCATCCCGGTCACCACGGTCGCCCGCACCCTGATCGACCTGAGCGACGTGCTCCCACGTGACCGGCTGCTGAGGGCAATCCGCGAAGCGGAGTACCTCAAGCTCCTCGACACCAACTCCCTCCTTGCCGCCGTTCAGCGCGCCAACGGCCGCAAGCGGCTCACCGAGCTGAAGAAGGCCATCGAGCGCCACACCCCCGGCCAGATAGTCCGCGACGAGCTCGAGCACCGCTTCCTCGAGCTGGTCCGCGCCGGCGGCCTCCCTGACCCGCAGACCAACGTGAAGGTCAAGACGAGGCGGCGCACCTACGAGGTCGATTGCCTGTGGCCGGACCAACAGGTAGCCGTCGAGCTCGACGGCTGGGCCGCCCATGCGAGAGCAGCGGCCTTCGAGGAGGACCGGGCCCGCGACGCCGCCC
>JBKGUS010000153.1:0-3065 GCA_046462295.1 Thermoleophilaceae bacterium
GAGGCGGGCGAGCTCGCTCTCGTAGCGCCTCGACCGGCGGGCCAGCTCCTCCGACGGGCGTCGCGAATCCGGCGAGAACTGAGGTCGGCCGCTACGACTTTCGCAGTCGTGGGGGCGGGCCCGAAGGAGCAACCGTCGCCAGGGAGCTCCGCGGAACGGCAACTCGATGCTGATCCTGGAGCTCAACCAGGCTGCCCAGTCACCGGTATCAGCCGGCCTCCGCCAACGAAGCCCACGAGCAGCACGAGAAGTGCGAGGCGAGCACTACCGCAGCGCCTGGGGCCATGGCCCCTCGAGAGTGAGACCATTACGCTGCTGACCTCGGCCGGACGACGAAAGGAAAGGAGAAGGGCATGTCTGCCATCCCCGTCTATTCCGTGCAGGTCGAGGGGAAGCTCGATCCGCAGCTGAGCCGGTGGCTCTGGCTCGTCAAGTGGCTGCTGGCGATCCCGCACTACGTCGTGCTCGTGTTCCTCTGGAGCGCGTTCGTCCTGCTGAGCGTGGTCGCGTTCTTCGGGATCCTCTTCACGGGCCGCTACCCGCGCTCGATCTTCGACTTCAACGTCGGCGTGCTCCGCTGGACCTGGCGCGTGAGCTTCTACACCTACAGCGCCCTCGGCACCGACCGTTATCCGCCCTTCACGCTTGGCCCCGTCGCCGACTACCCGGCGACGCTGGAAGTCGCGTACCCCGAGCGACTCTCGCGGGGGTTCGTGCTGGTGAAATGGTGGCTGCTCGCGATCCCGCACTACCTCGTCGTCGCGTTCTTCGCCGGCTCGAGCGGAGGGCTCGTGTTCCTGCTCGTCCTCATCGCGGGGGTGGTACTCCTGTTCACCGGGCGCTACCCGCGCGGCATCTTCGACTTCGTGCTCGGCATGAACCGCTGGTGCTTGCGCGTCGTCGCCTACGCCGGCCTGATGACGGACGAGTACCCGCCCTTCAGGCTCGACCTGGGCGGCGGCGAGCCGGGAGCCATGTCTGTAGGGGCGGCCGGGCCGACGCCCGCCGCGGGAAGCACGCGATGAGGGTCTGCATCGGCAGCGGTGGAACCCGACGCGATGGTCACAGCTGGGATCCCTCGCGCGACCTGGGATTCACGGTGCCCGCCCGGGCTGCCGATACACTGCGGTGAGCAGGTCGGCACTCGGCCGGCCGTGAGATGAGCTTCTCGTTCCTCCTTCGGACGTTCGGGGCAGGCGAGTCTCGAACCGAAGAAGGAGTAGAACACGATGTCACAGCAGTCCTTCCGTGGGCTCGGAGTGTCGGCGCCTGTCGCCGACGCGCTCGCCGCCCGCTCCATCCACCGACCGTTCGCGATCCAGTCACTCGTCCTTCCGGACGCGCTCGCCGGACTCGACGTGCTCGCGAAGTCGCCGACCGGCTCGGGCAAGACGCTCGCCTTCGCCGTTCCGATCGTCGAGCGCACGACGCCTCGCGACTCCCGCCCGAGCGCACTCGTGCTCGTCCCCACGCGAGAGCTCGCCGGGCAGGTGACCGACGAGCTGCGCTCGCTCGCTCCGACGAAGGGGCTGCAAGTCGCGACGGTACACGGCGGCGTGCCGATCCGCAGCCAGGCGGCCAAGGCGCGGGCTGCACACGTGCTCGTCGCGACGCCGGGCCGCCTCGAAGACTTGGCGCAGAGGAAGACGGTCGACCTGTCCGGCATCCGGATCCTCGTCCTCGACGAGGCCGACCGGATGCTCGACATGGGCTTCCGGCCGCAGGTCGACCGGATCGTACGCCGCCTGCCCGGCAACCGGCAGACCATGTTCTTCTCGGCGACGCTGGACGGAGAGGTCGGCGAGATCGCTCACGCCTACACGAGCAGCCCTTCCCGCTTTCGGGCCCAGGCACCGGCCGATCGCGCCGACGGTGCGATCGAGCATCGCTTCGTCGCCGTCAGCGTGGACACGAAGGTGGAGACGCTCGTCGAGCACATCCTCGCGGCAGACGGCCTCACGCTGGTGTTCGTGCGAACGAAGCGCGGAGCCGACCGGCTCGTGCACAAGCTCGTCCGCCACGGCGTTCGAGCGGAGGCTCTACACGGAGACATGCCCCAGCGGGCGCGCCAGCGGGCTCTCGAGCGCTTCGAGACCGGAACGGTGGCCGTCCTCGTGGCGACCGACGTGGCGGCCCGCGGGCTCGACATCGACGACATCGAGCACGTCATCAACTTCGACCCGCCGGAGGAGGACAAGGGCTACCTCCATCGCACCGGCCGCACCGGCCGCGCCGGGCGGAACGGGATCGCGATCACCTTCGTCCTGCCGGAGCAGCAGGCGGACGCGAGCCGGGTCGCGAGCCGGCTCGGTCACAGCGAGCAGTTCGAGCAGGCGGGGATGCGCACGGCCCGCCCGCGGCTCGTCTACACGAGCCGCCGCGGCCGCCGGTCCAGGTGGTAAGCCGGGAGCCGCGGCACGAGGACTCAGCGGGACGCAGCGCCCTTCGATCCCGACTTTGGACTAGGTAAAGCCTCGACCTCGGATCCTTGCCCGGGGCCCGAGGATGTGAGATAAGCAGGGAGTTCCCGGGGCCCGCGGGACTCGCCGTTGTGAGGGAGCAGGGCGAAAGGTTCTCGGGCAGCAGGGAGGTCCGGCGTCCGGGCCGCAGGCCGCCGGACCTCCTTCTTGCCCGGGTTTTCCACACCCCCTTGAAAACTCAAGCGAGAATCCGCACAATCGCGCCCTGCGGGTTTGCTCGCCGCGAGAGATTTTCCGGTCGATCGCCGCGAGCTGGCGCGTTGCAGAGGCTGGCGGCCCAGCCTCTGTTCTTTTCCGGGGGCCGCACAGGCGATTCGCTAGTCTGTGCGCCGACGGCGCATTCGTCTAGTGGCCTAGGACACCGCCCTCTCACGGCGGCGGCACGGGTTCGAATCCCGTATGCGCCTTTTTACCGCGCCTCGCTACGCCAGAACCGCATGGTTGAGCGGGACGGGCATGTCACGAACGTCGGGTACGCACGTGCGGTGCGTACCTCGGTGATACCTCGGTTCGTCCGTCTTCGAATGGCTACTGCGACGCGTACCAGTGGCGGGCCTGAGCCCGGGGCCACGGCTCAGCTCAACG
>JBKGUS010000154.1:0-4250 GCA_046462295.1 Thermoleophilaceae bacterium
GAGCGCGGTAAGCGGCAGGTGCAGGATCGGATCGATCAGCCGCGCAATCACGACGACGCTCCCCACCTTCGCGCTCGCCGGGCACCCGGCAGAGCTCCGCATCTCGGCGCCAGTGCAAAGCGCCGCGTTCTGCGGATTCCCGAGCAGTCCCGGCGCGAGGCGGACGAAGGTGTCCTGGGCGTCGTCCGTGGTGGTCGAGTAAGAGAAGGCCTGCGTGATCTTCACGCTCGGATGCCCGCCCGCCTGCGAGCTCGACGGCTCGACCTTGAACTCCGTGAGGGTGACGTCGGCGAGCGCGGGCGCAGGCAGGGCCAGCAGCACCAGAAGGGCCAGGGGGAGGCGACGCATGGGTCGCGGAAGACTACGGCCTTACGCGACCGACTGGCGAGCCCAGTCGCGGTACAGGGCCGCGTAGGCGCCGTCCGCTTCCAGCAGCTCTTCGTGCGTCCCCTGCTCCACGATCCGGGAGCGGTCCAGGACCACGATCCGGCCCGCTCCGCGGATCGTCGACAGCCGGTGCGCGATCACCAGTGCCGTTCGGCCGGCCAGGAGGCGCCTCAGGCCGCGCTCGATCTGCGACTCGGTTCGCACGTCCACGTTCGACGTCGCCTCGTCCAGGATCAGGATCCGCGGGTCCGCCGCGGCCGCCCTGGCGAACGCCACCAGCTGCCGCTGGCCCGCCGACAGCTGCCCGCCGCGCTCGCCCACCTCGGTGTCGTAGCCGTCCGGCAGCCGCTCGATGAACTCCCGCGCGCCCACCGCCGCTGCGGCCTCGCGCACCTCGGCGTCCGTCGCGTCGGGCCGCCCGAAGGCGATGTTGTCCCGGATCGACCCCGAGAACAGGAAGCCCTCCTGCGGCACGATCCCGAGCTGCGATCGCAGCGAATGCTCGGTCACGTCGCGCAGGTCGTGTCCGTCCACCAGCACGCGCCCGTGGTCCGGGTCGTAGAACCGGGCCACGAGCTTGGCGAGCGTCGACTTGCCGGCGCCCGTCGCACCCACGAGCGCCACCGTCTGCCCCGGAGGGATGTGCAGGTTCACCGAGCAGAGCGCCGGGTTGTCGCCCGAGTAGGCGAACGTCACGTCGTCGAACTCGATCTCGCCGCGGATCTGCGGCAGCTCCACGGCATCGGGCTTGTCGACAAGGTCCGGCTCCTCGTCAAGCAGCTCGAAGATCTTGTCGAGCGCGGCCATCCCCGCCTGGTAGGTCGTGTAGAGCTGCGACAGCGACTGGATCGGGTCGAAGAAGCTCTGCAGGTAGAACACGAACGACGCGAGCACGCCGATCGTGACCGCGCTGTCGCCGTCCAGCACCTGGGTGCCGCCGTACAGCAGGATTCCCGCCGTCGCCACCGCCGACAGCAGCTCCACCGACGGGAAGTACGCGGCGTTCAGGTGGACGGTCTGCATGTTCACGCGCCGGTGCTCGTCGTTCAGCTCGGCGAAGCGGCTCTTGTGGCGCGGCTCCTGCCCGAACGCCCGCACCACGCGCACCCCCGACAGCGTCTCCTGCAGATAGGCGGTGACCGCCGCGATCTTCTCGCGCGTGAGCCGGTAGGCGCCGGCCGAGGCCAGCCGGAACGCCACGCTCCCGGCGAGCAGCACCGGGAACGTGAGGAACGTGATCAGCGCGAGCTCGACGTCCAGGAACAGCAGGATCACGCCTGTGCCGATCAGCGTGAGCGACGCGGAGAACAGCGTCGAGATCCCCTCGGTCACGAGCTGGTCTAGCGCCTGCACGTCGTTCGTGATGCGCGAGATCAGCACGCCTGTCTTGTTGCGCCCGTAGAACCCGACCGACAGGCGCTGCAGGTGCTCGAACAGCTCGATCCGCAGGTCCTGCAGCGCGCGCTGGCCGACCCAGTTGATCAGGTAGGTCTGCGCGTAGGTGCCGCCCCAGTTCACGACGGCCGCCACCACGAACAGCACAAGGATCACGGTGAGCGCGCTCGTGTCGCCGTCACGGATGCCGTCGTCGATCGCCCGGCCGGCCAGGTACGGCGGTGCCAGCGCCGCGCCCGTCGCGACGACCAGGGAGAAGAGCATGAGCGCCACCCGGCCGCGGTACGGGCCGAGCAGCGAGAACAGGTGGCGCAGCCGGCTCGACCTCACAGGTTCGCCACCTCCGCGCGCGTGAGGAACACCTGCTCGGGCAAGCCCTTCTCGGCGATCTCGCGGTAGAGCTCCGAGTCGTCCAGCAGCTGCTCGTGCGTGCCGCGCGCTGCGACACGGCCATCCTCGATCACCACGACCTCGTCCGCCAGCGAGATCGTCGAGAGGCGGTGGGCGATCACGAACGTGGTCCGCCCCTCCATCACCTCCGCGAGCGCCGCCTTGATCTGGCTCTCGGTGGTGGCGTCGACGCTCGAGGTGGCGTCGTCGAGGATCAGGATGCGCGGCTCGGCGAGCAGGGCGCGCGCGATCGCGACTCGCTGGCGCTGGCCGCCGCTCAGCGTGTGGCCGCGCTCCCCAACCAGCGTGTCGAGCCCGTCGGGCAGGTCGTCGATCACCCCTCCGAGACCGGCGCGCTCCGCGGCGGTGGCCACCTCGTCGTCGCCCGCCTCGGGGCGCGCGTAGGCGATGTTGTCGCGCAGGCTGGCGGAGAACAGGAAGGCGTCGTCGGACACGACCGCCACCTCGCGCCGCAGCGACGCCGGGTCCACCGAGCGCACGTCGACCCCGTCCACCAGCACCGCCCCGCGCGTGACGTCGTAGAGGCGCGGGATCAGCATCACGAGCGTCGTCTTGCCGGAGCCCGTCGGACCCACCAGGGCGACCGTCTGTCCGGCCGCCACGTCGAGGTCGACACCGCGGAGCACCGGCTCGGTGCCCTCGTACTCGAAGCAGACGTCGCGCAGCTCCACGCGCCCGTCGCCGGCCGGCAGCGGCGGCGCGCCCGGCGGTGCCGTGAGCCGCGGCTCGCGGTCGAGCAGCTCGAAGACCCGCTGGCCGCTTGCCACCGCCCGCTGCGCCATCCCCAGCGCGATCCCGAGCATTCGCATCGGCGAGGTCAGGAGCAGCACGTAGCCGTAGAAGGCGACGAACTCGCCGATCGTGATCTCGCCCCGAATCGCCTGCCGGCCGCCGACGAACAGCACCGCGGCAAGGCCGAGCTGGGGCAGGAAGCCGATGAAGGGCGAGTAGAACGCGCGCAGCCGTGTCGAGACCATCGACTGGTCGAAGACGCGCTTGACCGTGTGCCGGAAGCGCCGCAGCTGGCGCTCTTCCTGGGCGAACGCCTTCACTACCCGAACGCCGCCGATGTTCTCCTCCGCCTCCGCGGTCAGCTCGGCGATGCGCTGCTGGACCTCCTGCGAGGCCGGGCGGTTGCGGCGCCCATAGCGGAACGAGACCCAGACCACGAACGGCATGGGGGCGAGCGCCACCAGCGCCAGCTCGGGAGCCAGGGCCAGCATCACGCCCGCCGCGATCAGAATCGTGAGCGCGGACTGCAGGATGAAGATCAGCCCGTAGCCGAGGAAGAAGCGAACCGACTGCAGGTCGACGGTGGCGCGCGACATGAGCTGGCCGGTCTGCTGCATGTCGAAGAACCCGAGCTCCAGCGAGTGCAGGTGCTCGTACATGCGGTTGCGCAGGTCGAACTCGACCCCGAGCGACACGCGCCCGGCCACGAGGCGCCGCGACACGCTGAAGGCGAGGCGGAGCACACCCGCGGCCGTAACGGCTCCGGCGAGCAGCCACAGCTCCGCGGACCTGCCGCGGATCTCGTCGATCGTGTGGCCGACGAGGTAGGGGATGAGCACGCCGGAGCCCATGGCGGCGGCGGCGAGGGCGAAGGAGACGAGGACTCCCCCGCGATACGGGCGGAGGAAGCCGAGCAGTCTCCCGAAGGTGCGCATTCGCTTACGAAGAGTACGCACGGGCCGACCGGGAACGACCAGGGTATGAACCTCGCACGACTACTCGCGCGAAATGTCATCGGCGGCCTCTTCGTAGGCCACGGTACCCAGAAGCTGTTCGGGTGGCTCGGTGGCCCGGGACTGGAGGGGACCGGACAGATGATGGACAAGCTCGAGTTGCGCCCCGCCAAGGGGCACGCCCTGGCGGTGGCCCTGGCCGAGTCCGTCGGTGGAGCGTTGCTGATGCTCGGCGCCGCGACGCCGCTGGCCGCGGCGACGCTGAACGGCAGCATGTTCACCGCGATCCGCAAGGTCCACCTCGAAAAGGGCGCGTGGAACACGCAGGGCGGCTACGAGTACAACCTCGTGCTGATCGCGGCGGTCACAGCC
>JBKGUS010000155.1:0-48310 GCA_046462295.1 Thermoleophilaceae bacterium
ACCTCGGCGGCGGGCTCGCCATCGCCTACTTCTCCGACCAGCAGCCGCCGGCGGTCGACGAGTACGTCGAGACCCTACTGGGGGGCGCGCCGAAGAACGTGACCGTCCTGTGCGAGCCGGGCCGGTCGTTGGTGGGCAACGCCGGCGTGACGATCTACACGGTTGGGACGGTCAAGCGGATCCCCGGGATCCGCACCTACGTCTCGGTCGACGGGGGCATGTCCGACAATCTGCGCCCGATGCTCTACGGCGCCCGCTACGAGGCGGAGATCGCGTCGCGCTTCGGGGGCGAGCAGGACTGCACGATCGCGGGCAAGCACTGCGAGTCGGGCGACATCCTCGTCCGCGACGCCAAGCTCGACCACCCGCGGCCCGGCGACGTGCTCGTGATCCCCGCCACCGGCGCCTACGGACACGCCATGGCGAACAACTACAACGCGCTGCCGCGACCGCCGGTCGTGTTCTGCCGCGACGGCGACGCCCGCCTCGTGGTGCGGCGCGAGACCTACGACGACCTGACCGCCCGGGATGCCTGACTTCAGGGTCGGCCTGCTCGGCCACGGCACGGTCGGATCGTCGTTCGCTCGCCTGCTCGAGGAGCGCGCCGACGCGATCGAGGCCGAGGTCGGGATGCGGCCGCGGCTGTCCGGCGTGCTGACCCGCAGCCGCGGCGACTTCGGCGAGATCCTCGAGGGCAGCGACCTCGTCGTCGAGCTGATGGGCGGGATCGAGCCGACGCGCGAGTACGTGCTGCGCGCGATGGAGGCCGGCCGGCATGTGGTCACGGCGAACAAGCAGCTGCTGTCGCAGCACGGAGAGGAGGTGTTCGACGCCGCCCGTCGCGGCGGGGTGCAGCTGCGCTTCGAGGGGGCGGTGGCGGGCATCGTGCCGGCCATCCGGGTCATGGCGGAGACGCTCGCCGCGGCGCACATCGAGCGCGTCCACGGGATCGTGAACGGCACCACCAACTACATCCTCACGCAGATGGCGGCGACCGGCGCGACCTACGCGGAGGCGCTCGCCGAGGCGCAGGAGCTGGGCTATGCCGAGGCCGATCCGACCGAGGACGTGACCGGCAAGGACGCCGCCGCCAAGATGGCGATCCTGGCTCGGCTCGCATTCAGCGCGGCGGTGCGGCTCGACCAGGTGAGCTACGAGGGGATCGAGCGGATCACGCCGGACGACATCGCCTACGCGCGCGAGCTGGGGCTGGCGCTGAAGCTGGTCGGGTCCGCGGAGAGGGTGGACGGTGCCGTGGCCGTGCACGTGTACCCCGCCTTTCTCTACGCCGAGCATCCGCTGGCGAGCGTGAACGGCGCCTTCAACGCCGTGACGATCGAGTCGCCCGCGATCACCGAGATCACGCTGAGCGGGCCCGGCGCGGGTGGGATCCAGACCGCCTCCGCCGTGCTCGGCGACGTGATCTCGGCGATGATCCCGCCGCCGTCGCTGCCGCCGCCGGCCGTGGAGCAGCCGATCGTCACGGACGTCGAGTTCTCCTTCTACGTCCACCTCGAGGTGGCCGACCGGCCGGGGGTGCTCGCCCAGATCGCCGAGATCCTCGGACTGCAGGGTGTCTCGATCCGCTCGGTGGTGCAGAAGGGGCTGGGCGACGAGGCGCGGCTAGTGATGGTCATGCACCCGGTGCTCGAGTCGAAGTTCCGCGCCGCCGTGCAGATGATCGCGCGGCTCGACTTCGTGCGGGAGCCGCCCCGGGTGATCCGGGTGATCGAGGAGACGTTCTGAGCCTCTGGCGCTACCGGGACCGGCTGCCAGTCGACCCGCTCGTGACGATGGGGGAGGGGGACACCCCGCTGGTGCAGGCGCCGCACCTCTCGCAGGTGACCGGCTGCGACGTTTGGCTGAAGCTCGAGGGCGCCAACCCGACCGGCTCGTTCAAGGACCGCGGGATGACGGTGGCGGTGTCGGCCGCTGTCGCCGAGGGGGCCGAGGCGGTGGTGTGCGCCTCGACCGGGAACACGGCGGCGAGCGCGGCGGCCTACGCGGCGCGGGCCGGGCTGCGTGGTGCGGTGATCGTGCCGGAGGGGAAGATCGCCACCGGAAAGCTGGCCCAGGCGCTGATGCACGGGGCGCGCGTGATCGCGCTGAGGGGGAACTTCGACCAGGCGTTGTCGCTGGTCCGCGAGCTGGCTTCGCGGCATCCGATCTCGCTCGTCAACTCGGTGAACGACTACCGCGTGGAGGGGCAGAAGACCGGGGCGTTCGAGGTGTGCGACTCGCTCGGCGAGGCGCCGGACGTGCTGTGCATCCCGGTCGGCAACGCCGGCAACGTGACCTCGTGGTGGAAGGGCTTCCAGGAGTACGGGACGGCGCCGCGGCTGCACGGCTACCAGGCCGATGGCGCAGCGCCGCTCGTGCACGGGGCGCCGGTGGAGCAGCCGGAGACGGTGGCGTCGGCGATCCGGATCGGGAACCCGGCGCGGTGGGAGGACGCGATGAACGCGTTCACGGCATCGCGCGGGGAGGTGCGGGCGGTGTCGGACGCCGAGATCCTCGACGCGTACGCGCTCTT
This sequence comes from Thermoleophilaceae bacterium, assembly GCA_046462295.1. GTDB lineage: Bacteria > Actinomycetota > Thermoleophilia > Solirubrobacterales > Thermoleophilaceae > JACVRW01. Next base: position 2,534 of record JBKGUS010000155.1, read on the forward strand.
GGGTTCGCGCGAGGGGATCTTCTGCGAGCCGGCGTCGGCGGCCTCGGTCGCCGGGCTGCTGCGGTACGGGGCGGAGGGCCGGGTGGTGTGCGTATTGACCGGCCACGGTCTGAAGGACCCGCAGACGGCGATGAACCGGGCGGCGTCGGTGGTGCCCTGCGCGCCGGACATCGACGGCGTGGAGCGGGCGGTGCTGGGGTGAACCGGCACCGCATCGTGCGGGTTCCCGCTTCGAGCGCGAACCTCGGGCCGGGCTACGACGTGCTCGCCGCCGCGCTTGAGATCGAGCTCGAGTTGGAGGTCGAGGAGACCGGCTCCTTCTCGGTGGAGTGCGACCTGCCGGGCGTCCCGCTCGACCGGAGCAACCTGTGCGTGCGCGCCTTCGAGCGGCTGCATCCGGCCGAAGGACTGCGCTTCGCGATTCGATCCGAGATCCCACCGGCGGCCGGGCTCGGCTCGAGCGCGGCGGCGATCGTGGCCGGGCTCAGCGCCGCCGATCACATGTACGAGCTGGACGCGCCGCTGTTCGAGCACGCCGTCGCGCTCGAGGGCCATCCGGACAACGTGGGGGCGGCGCTGCTGGGCGGCTTCGTGATCTGCACGGGCAACGGTGAGCCGGTGCGCTTCGACCCCGCGCCCGGCCTGGAGGGAGTGCTTGTGATCCCGCCCGAGGAGGTGCCGACGACCGAGGCCCGCGCCGCGATGCCGGAAGAGGTGCCACTCGCCGAGGCGGTCCACAACGTGGGGCACGCGTCGCTGCTGGTGCTGGGTCTCGCGAAGGACGACTTCTCGCTGATCGGCCGCGGCCTCCGCGACCTGCTGCACCAGCCCCGCCGCCGCCCGCTGTACCCGTTCTCGATGGACCTGGTGGACCGAGCGGAGGAGCTGGGCGCTGTGGGAGCGACGATCTCCGGAGCCGGCCCGACCGTCCTGTTCTGGTGCCACTGGCAGCAGACCGGAACGCTGGTGGAGCGCCTCCGAACTGAGGCCGCCGACTGCGCGGTGCGCAGGGTGACGTTCTCGCCCGGCGGCGCGGACGTACGCGCGCTCTGAGACAGGGGAGCGCGGGTCGCTCGGAACTCAGCGACCGCCGCGAACGTAGTCCAGCGCGCGACTCAAGGCGTGGGGAGCGCCCGGCAGCTTCATCGGCTTCGGCAGACTCGACCGAATCGGACGCGACACGCGTCCCTCCACGATCAACTGGCAAAGGTGCGGATGGCTCATCTGGATGAACGTAGGCGGTTGCACGTGGGTCACCTGACCCGAAAGCCGGCGCTCGCCGGCGAAGAGACAAGCTCGTCCCCACTGATCGCGTGGGCGGTCAGCCGGTAGGAACCTGCCGGGAGCGCGCGGCCGCGCAGCCTCCCGGTGAGGCGGAAGCGGTTGAGGCCGCGACGCCCCGAATCGCGAACCGGCCCATTTCGCGCGGGCTGCTCACCCGAAATTCGACCTTCGCCGAGTGGGACAGGCGGAATCTGATCGACGTGCCAGCTCGGCCCGTGCGCATGATCGCGGGGCCTTTCTTCGCCGCCCTGAAGCTGCTCGGGGAGATGGTGAGGCCCTTAAGAGTGAGCGGGCGCACGCGCGGCGGTCCCGAGGGTCGCGGCGGCACCGCCGCTGGTCGCGTCCGCCACGAAGCCGCCAAACAGGATGGAAGTGACCATGCCCACGGAACTCCGTGGGCGCTCATCCTCGCCCCCGAGAGCGCCGCTGCATCACCACCCAGACCAGCACCAGCAGCAGGACCAGAAGCGGAAACAGCCAGGCCGCGACAAGGAGAACGATCGCGGTCGGCGGCACGGTCACGGCGAACACCAGCCACCGAAACCACGGCGTTCTGAGATCCGAGGCCCACCACAGGACGAGGCCGGCGGCGGCCAGCAGCAGCGCGAGGACCAGCCACTCCCTCCACGGCACGTAGGTGGAATGCCTCACCTCGCCGGCCGGCGTCGTGTACTCGCAGTCCGTCGCTCCGGGTGGCCAGAGCGAGTAAGACGTTCCGTACGAAGTCCGCTCCAAAGCACGGTAACCCGGGCAGAAGTCCTCAGGCTCCTGGGGGAACGGCAGTCCGAACCAGGTCCAGACGGCCGCGATCAAGATCAGGCCGACAGCGACGACGGGCCGCCAGAAGGCGGCCCGTCGTCCCTGCGATTTGACGTCGATCGGCTACTCCTGGAGTAGGTAGCCCACCGTCCTCGCCATGAGCTCGGCACGGTTCTCCGCACCGTCCACGCCCTCCAAGCCGAATCCGAAGAACAGCCCGAAGTCGGACTTCGTGACCGCGGCGTCCTCGAAGATCCGCTGAGAGCGGATCCAGTCGTTGACGTTGGTCGACGGTCCGGCGGGATGCGCTCCCGGCACCGTCCAGCCGCCCATGTCCGTCTCGAAGGACGTCTGGGCGACCTGCTGGCCGCCGACGGTGACCGTGGTGTCGTCCACCAGCACGCCCGGCGTGACGAGGGTGGCCCAGTCAGTGGCGAACACGATCGAGATCTCGATCTGCTGGCCCGCGTAGCGGGACAGGTCGATCGCCCATTCCTGGTAGCCGCCCGAGTTGCCCGAGGCGGCGTGCCACTCACCGGTGGTGCCGGTGGGTGTGCACGACCCGCCGCCGGCCGGGTCGTACGTCGTGTAGTGGCGGATCTGGTGGTGCAGCTCTTCCGACCAGCCGGAGGCGCAGCTCGAGCCGGTCGTCTGGGTCGTGTGGCCGTTGGCGTCGGGCAGCGTCGTGTAGTCGCCGTTGCCCGTGCCGTCCGCCTGCAGCGTCTGCGCCTCCACGAACAGGAAGTCCCAGTCGGACTCCGTGTTGTAGGAGGTGAAGAACCTCAGCTCCGAGACCTGCTCGGGCGTCGCGTTCCTCAGGTCGATCGTCCGCGTCAGGCGCTTGTACCCCTCGTTGACATTCTGAGAGGTCATGTACCACTCGCCCGTGCGCGGATCGAACGGCTTCTCGCCGCCGGTCGCCCAGTCGGCCGCCTGGTCGCTGGCGAACTGCGGGTAGATCTCCGGATCGAGGATGCTCGACGTCACCAGGTGCGTGCCCGTGGTCGCGATGCCCGGTGCCACGAAGCCCTGGTTGCCGGCGCTGTCCTCTCCGTCGAACGTAGCGCTCCAGTTGTCCAGCGGTGCGGTCAGTCCGACCGCCGGCAGGACCGATCCGTCCGGGGCCAGGCCGCCGCCGTCCGAGCGAACGTACGAGCCCAGGTAGTACTGGGCGAAGTCGTTGCTCAGCGGCTGGCACTTGCCCTGATCGGTAGTGGCGAGGTTCCCGTCGCAGAAGGTGTTCGGGAAGCCCTCCTGCGGGTACTCCACGCCGTCCCACTGGCGGCCTGCGCTGTGGCCGGTGACCGCCACACGACCGCCCTCGTTGACGAAGTCGCGCACCGCGGTGATCGTGCGATGCGCCTCGAGGTCGGCCACGCCGCCCGCGTTCGGGTTGCGCGTGGTGAGGTCGTTACCCGTGTACCAGATGACCGCGTCGTAGTGGCTCAGCACTCCGAGCGGATCGGGCGCCTTCCGGCCCATGGCGTCGTAGTCGTACACGTCGAACTCGATGCCGTTGGCCGCGAGCGCGTCCGCGTAGTAGCTGAGGTAGAACGGCCCGTCCTCGGTCGGATAGGGCGGGGCGTCCAGGAATCCGGTGTAGTCCTCGACCGCGAGGACGAGCACGTCGGCGCCGGAGTCGGACCGCACCGTGTAGGTGAACGACCTGCTCTTCCGGTTCCCCTTGGACGAGACGAACCAGACCTCGACCTCGTCCCCGGGATCGGTCCCTCGGACCTGCCCACGCACGCGGTGGTACCAGTAGTCGCCTTCGTCGCCGTATCGCAGGCCGCCGTTCCACTCACGCGTCTCCGCGCTGCGGACGCTGCCGCCGTTGATGCGGTACTTCACCGTAATCCCGCCGAGGTCCCGGCGGGCGTTCACCTGCACGGTCTGCGGGTCGCCGTACGAGACGTCGAACGTATCGACCACGTAGTTCGGTGCCTCGTTGCCGATGTGGCTGTCGGGGCGCGTCACGTCCTCGGCCGACCGCGCGAGATCCAGCGCGAACTGCGTATGGCGCTCGAATTCGGCCTGCACGTCCGCCTCCACGTCCTGGAAGACGAACCCGCTCCCGCTCGCTGCGGGAGTGCCCTCGGGCGTGTACGAGATCGTCTCGTGGGCCGTGTAGAGGTGGTCGTTGGTGTCGCCGTTGGTGGTGTAGAGCTCGGCGCCTACCTCCGGGTCGAAGCCCGGGATGCCCGGGTTCTCGTCGTCGCCGGCGAGCGCCTCCATCAGCGGCTCGTCCGCGTAGCGGGTGTCGACCTGCCAGCCGGGCGGCCAGAGCAGCAGCCTCCCGTGCGTGTGGTCGTTCTTGTTATAGGCGAAGTCCACCCGGCGCGTGAGCGACAGGAAGGCCTGCGTCTCCGGCTCGGAGGCCGGTCCCGTGCCGTGGTACGTCTCGCCCGACGGATCGGAAGTCGACCCCTCCTCGTCGTAGCGCCACTTGGTCGGGAAATTGCGGTTCAGGTCGACGCCGTCCGCGTTGGTGATCCGGCCGTCGTCGTTGTTGTCCCGCAGGTTCTTCCGCCACAGGCGGTTGGCCGGGTCGAACGTGTAGTCGTAGCCGTCCGGGTTCGCGACGAGGATGAACCACAGCTCGCGGGTGTTGACGAGCCTCGTGATCTCGTCGGCGCTGACGCCGGCGATCGGCTGGTTATCGGTGCCGACGGCCGTGCCCTCTCGGTCGTAGTTGTCGAGGAACATGCGCAGCGTGCGGCGGCCGGTCTCGCCGGCGAGCCACTCGCGCGCGTGCTGCAGCGACGAGTAGAGCACCGCCGGACGGCGCCCGTCGCGCGTCTCGCGGGCGTTCTTGGTGACCTTCATCGCGTAGATCGGGACGCCGTTCACCGAGTGCCCGATCGTCTGCAGCTCAGCGATGTGGGAGTACCGCTGGGCAAGGTTCTCCAGCTGAGACTTGATGTTGGCGGTGGGGTTGCCCGCCGCACCCGACACGGGGACGTCGGTGCGGGCGTAGGGCCGCCAGACCTGCCAGCCGTCGGCCGCCTGCGCCGCCGCGATCCGGCTGGCGCCGCGTCCGCGGCGGTCCACCAGGCGCTTGGCCTTCACGCCTGCCTTTCGAAGCTTTGCGACCTGACCGCGCGTTCCCACGATCTCGATCGACCGGGAGCGCTGGCCCTCGGTGATGTCGAAGCCCTGCTCCTTCAGCACTCGCAGCTGCTTGGCTCCGCCGAGCTTGACGCTGTACGCGTCGAGCCTGGCTGCCGAAGCGGATACGGCGAGCGCAAGGGTAAGAAGCACCGCGACAGCGGCGCCTAAGCCCCAACGAGTCATTCCCCCTCCTCGGTAGTTAATGGGAGTCCAACCGGACGCCCTACCCAGATCCCGCTCCGCCCAATCCTCCAATAGCGTGATTCTCATGAACCGCGTTCATGCAGCCGGCGGGGTGGTCCTGCGCGACGGCCTGGTGGCGGTCGTGCACCGGCCGCGCTACGACGACTGGTCGCTTCCGAAGGGGAAGCTGGACCCGGACGAGTCCTTCGAGGAGGCGGCCCTGCGCGAGGTGGAGGAGGAGACCGGCCTGCGCTGCCGGCTGATACGGGAGCTGCCCACGGTCAGATACGACGTGCGCGGGCGCCGCAAGGAGGTCCGCTATTGGGCGATGGAGGTCGAGGACGAAACCCCCTTCGTCCCGAACGAGGAGGTGGACCAGGTGCGCTGGGTCGAGCCGCAGGAGGCGCTCGCCCTCCTGAGCTACGATCGCGACCGGGAGCCCGTGCTGGCCCTCTGAGGGGGCCGGCGCTCCGCCCAGGGCGAGGCGGCCTCGAGCTGGGCGGCCAGCGCGAGCAACGGGCCCTCGCCGGCCGGCCGCCCGGCCAGCATCACGCCGAGCGGCAGCCCGTCGTCGCCGTGGTAGAGCGGCAGCGAGATCGCCGGCTGGCCCGTGACGTTGAACAGGGCGGTGTAGGGGGTGAACTGGCCCGAGCGATGGAAGTCCTCCCACGGATCGTCGCTGCAGGAGTCGATCTCGCCGATCTCGACCGGGCGCTGTGCGAGCGCCGGCGTGAGGACCGCGTCGTACTCGTCCCAGAGCGCGACGATCGGCCGGGACGCCGCGGCGAGCCGCGTGCGGGCGAGGAGGTAGTCGAGCGGGTCGCGCTCGCGGACGCCCTCCCAGATCGTCCACGAGAGCGGCTCCACGAGCTCGGCGCTCGGCTCGCGGCCGCTTGCCTGCGAGCCGAACCAGATGCCGAGCGCCACCGGCGTCCCGAAGACGAGCGTGAACGCGCGCAGCAGCTCCTGGCCCTTCCAGGGCGGATCGACCTCCTCGACCTCGTGCCCGAGCGACTCGAGCAGCTCCGCCGCGTCGCGGGCGGCCCGCTCGCAGAGCGGATCGATCGCCGCCACCTCGATCGCGGGCACGGTCGTCACCCCGATCCGCAGCCGCCCCGGCTCGCGCGCCGCCGTCTCGGCGAACGGCTCCGGCGGCGGCGGCGCCCAGGTGGAGTCGCCCGGCTCGTAGCCCGCCATCACGTCGAGCAGCGCGGCGGTCTCGGCGACGGTGCGGGTGAGCACGCCGTCCTGCACCAGCAGGTCGTCGCCCTGCTCCGGTCCGCGCGAGATGCGCCCGCGGCTCGGCTTCAGCCCGACGAGCCCGCAGCACGCCGCCGGGATTCGAATCGAGCCGCCTCCGTCGGAGCCGTGCGCCAGCGGCACCATCCCGGCCGCCACAGCGGCGGCGGCGCCGCCCGACGAGCCGCCCGGCGTGCGCTCGGCGTCCCACGGGTTGCGGGTCGGGCCGAAGCGCCGCGGCTCCGTGACCGGCAGGATCCCGAACTCCGGCAGGTTCGTCTTGCCGACGAACACGAAGCCCGCCTCCCGCAGCCCCCTCACGACGAACGCGTCCTGCGGCGGGACGAAGTCGCCGAACATGTCGGAGCCGAGCCGGTACGGCATGCCGGCCACCGGCGCCGTGTCCTTGATCGCGATCGGCACGCCGGCGAAGGGGCGCTCGTCGGAGGCATCGATCGCATCGGCGGTCGTCAGGGCGCCGTCGGGGTCGAGGTGGACGAACGCGTTCAGCTCCGCGTCTAGCGCCTCGATGCGCTCGAGGGAGGCCTCGGTCAGCTCCCGGGCGGTGACCTCGCCGGCCTTGACCAGCCGCGCCAACTCGGTGGCCGGCCGGCTGAGGAGGTCCGTCTGCATGCCTAGCGCACTGCCGCTTGGGCGCCGCCCAGCCGCGCCCGCGCGTCCTCGAAGCCGCCGAAGTGCTCCAGCACCTCCGCGGCCAGCGCCTGATAGTCGGCCCCGAGGTCCGGCGCGTAGTCGAGGATCGACACGCCCCGCTCGGCGGACTCCGCGTAGCGCACGCTCCGCCGGATCACCGTGTCGAACACCTTGTCGCCGAAGCGCTCCTTGAGTGACTTCAGCGCCTCGCGCGCGTGAATGAGTCGCATGTCGGCGATGTTCAGCACCACGCCGAGCCAGTCGAGGTCCGGGTGGAGCGACTCCTTCGCCAGCTCCACCACCTCCAAGGCCTGCTCGACCCCTTGGAGCGAGAAGTACTCGGCCTCACTCGAGATCACGGCGTGGTCCGCGGCCACCAGCGCGTTCACGGTGAGCAGGCCGAGCGACGGAGGGCAGTCCACGATGACGAGGTCGTAGCGGCGCTTCACGTCGCGGAGCGCGCGCTTCAAGGTCAGCTCGCGCCCCATCTTGCCGGCGAGGATCACCTCGGCCTCGGCCAGCCCGAGGTTGGCGGGGAGCACGTCCTCATGGATCGCGTCCGCCGCCTTCGCCTGGCCGGCGAGCACGTCGGCAACGGTCGGAGAGGCGTCGGCGGGGACGTCGAAGTAGTCGGACAGGTTGCCCTGCGGGTCCAGGTCCACGCAGAGCACGTCCAGGCCGGCGCGCCGGTAGGCGTCCGTGAGGGTTCGGACGGTCGTCGTCTTGCCCGTACCGCCCTTCTGGGAGAGCACCGTGATCGTGGCTGCCACCGGTCGCGCCAATCTAGCGAGTGGGCGACCAGCCCGCGCCGCGCTTATCATTTGCCGTTCCCCACCCCGCGGCGCGCTCGCTCGGAGAGGGCGCGGAAGCCCAAGGAACCCACGAATGGCACCAACCGACGCCCGCGCCCCGGGCGGCCTTTACGACCCCAGCTACGAGCATGACGCGTGCGGAGTCGCCTTCGTGGCGAGGCTCGCCGCGCCCGCCTCGCACGAGGTCATCTCGCGCGCGCTGTGGGCCCTGGAGCACCTCGAGCACCGCGGGGCGGAGGGCGCCGACGCCGACACCGGGGACGGCGCGGGCATCCTGATCCAGCTCCCCGACGGCTTCCTCCGCGACGAGGTGCCCTTCGAGCTGCCCGAGCCGGGACGCTACGGCGTGGCGGTCTGCTTCCTGCCGGTCGATCTCGCCGAGCGCGAGCGCGCGGAGCGCCTGCTTGAGCGCACAGTCGCGAACGAGGGCCAGCGGGTGCTGGGCTGGCGCGACGTGCCGGTCGTGCCGGAGCACTGCGGCGCGATCGCCCGCGCCGCCGCCCCCTTCATCCGCCAGCTGTTCGTGGCCGCGGGCGACGGCGTGGAGGACGCCGACGCGCTCGAGCGCCGTCTCTACGTGATCCGCCGCGTCGTCGAGAAGGAGGACCTGCCGAATCTCGCGATCGCCACGTTCTCGAGCCGCACGATCGTCTACAAGGGGATGCTCACCGCGCCGCAGCTCTCGCACTACTTCCCCGACCTGAAGGACGAGCGCCTCGTCTCCCGGCTCGCCCTGGTCCACTCGCGCTTCTCGACGAACACCTTCCCGAGCTGGGAGCTCGCCCATCCGTACCGGATGCTCGCCCACAACGGCGAGATCAACACGCTGCGCGGCAACCGCAACTGGCACCGCGCGCGTGAGCTGACCATCGCCTCGCCGCTGTTCGGCCACGACATCGACAAGATCCGCGGCCTCCTCCGCGACGACATCTCCGACTCGGCCTCGCTCGACGGCCTCATGGAGCTGCTCGTGCTGGGCGGTCGCTCGCCCGCGCACGCCATGTCGATGCTCATCCCCGAGGCCTACCAGGGCAGGCCCGAGCTGTCCCAGAAGGTGCGCGACTTCTACGCCTACCACTCGTCGCTGATCGAGCCCTGGGACGGGCCGGCCGCGGTGGCGTTCACCGACGGCCGCGTGATCGGTGCGACGCTCGACCGCAACGGGCTGCGGCCCGGCCGCTGGGTGGTCACGAAGGACGGCTGGGTGGTGCTCGCCTCGGAGACCGGCGTGCTCGAGGCGTCGCCGGACCGGATCGTGGCGAAGGGCCGTCTGCGGCCCGGCAAGCTCTTCCTGGTCGACCTCGAGCGGGACCGGATCGTGCCGGACCAGGAGGTGAAGGCCGAGCTGGCGGGACGACGGCCCTACGGCGAGTGGCTGCACGACCGCGTGGTGCACATCGAGGACCTGCCGGAGAAGAGCCCGCGCGTGCCGCGCGTGGAGCCGCTGCGCGCGAAGCAGCTCGCCTTCGGCTGGACCGAGGAGGACCTGCGGGTCATCCTCGCGCCGATGGCCCGCGACGCCGCCGAGCCGACCGGCTCGATGGGGAACGACGTGGCCCTGGCGAGCCTGTCCGACCGGCGCCCGCCGCTCTTCTCCTACTTCAAGCAGCTCTTCGCCCAGGTCACTAACCCGGCGATCGACCCCATCCGCGAGTCGGTCGTGATGAGCCTCACGGCCTGCATCGGCCCCGAGATCAACCTGCTCGACGAGACGCCGGACCACTGCCACCAGCTCGTGATGTCGCAGCCGATCCTGCGCAACTCGCAGCTCGAGAAGCTGCGGCAGGTCGACCACAACGTCTTCGAGGCGCGCACGATCGACATGACCTGGTGCGCGGACGAGGGCGAGGCCGGAATGGAGCGCCGCCTCGAGGAGATCTGCCGCGAGGCGTCCGAGCTAGTGGCCCGCGGCGTCAACATCATCATCCTCTCGGACCGCAATCTCGGCGCCGAGCGGGCCGCCATGCCCTCGCTGCTCGCCGTGGCCGCGGTGCACCACCACCTCGTCCGCGAGGGCACCCGGCTGCAGATCGGCCTGCTCGTGGAGACCGGCGAGGCGCGTGAGATCCACCACATCGCCACGCTGATCGGCTACGGCGCGGCGGCGGTGAACCCCTACCTGATGTTCGAGTCGCTCTACGCGCTCCACCGGAGCGGCCGCCTCCCCGAGGAAATGACTCCCGAGCACGCCGAGATGCGCGTGATCAAGGCGATCGGCAAGGGCCTCCTGAAGGTCCTCTCCAAGATGGGGATCTCGACGATCCGCTCGTACACCGGCGCGCAGATCTTCGAGGCGGTGGGCGTTCGCAAGGAGATCGTCGACCGCCACTTCACCGGCACGCCCTCGCGAGTGGAGGGAGTGGGGCTCGACACGATCGCCCGCGAGGCGCTCGACCGCCACGCGCGCGCGTATCCGGGCGCCGTCTCCGAGCTGCTGCCCGTCGGCGGCATCTACCAGTGGCGCCGGCGCGGCGAGTACCACGGCTGGAACCCGGAGACGATCGCGACGCTCCAGCACGCCGCGCGCGACGGCGAAGGCGGCGCCGCCGTCTACGAGCGCTACGCCACCTACGTGAACGACGTCGCCGTGCGCAACACCGCGCTGCGCGGCCTGCTCCGCTTCCGCTCGGACGTCGAGCCGGTGCCGCTCGAGGAGGTCGAGTCCGCGGCCGAGATCGTCAAGCGCTTCAAGTCCGGCGGGATGTCACTCGGCGCGCTGTCGCCCGAGGCCCACGAGACGCTCGCCGTCGGAATGAACCGGCTCGGCGGGCGGTCGAACACGGGCGAGGGCGGCGAGGACCCGGCCCGCTTCGACGACGAGCGGCGCTCCTCGATCAAGCAGGTGGCATCGGGGCGCTTCGGCGTGACGATCAACTACCTCGTCAACGCCGACGAGCTCCAGATCAAGGTGGCCCAGGGCGCCAAGCCGGGCGAGGGCGGGCAGCTGCCCGGCCACAAGGTGGACCGCTACATCGCGGGCCTGCGCCACTCGACGCCCGGCGTGGCGCTGATCTCGCCGCCGCCGCACCACGACATCTACTCGATCGAGGACCTCAAGCAGCTGATCTACGACCTGCGCTGCGCCAACCCGCGGGCCCGCATCTCCGTGAAGCTCGTGGCGGAGATCGGCGTGGGCACGGTCGCGGCCGGGGTGGCGAAGGCAAATGCCGACCACGTGGTGATCGCAGGCCACGACGGCGGCACCGGCGCCTCGCCCCAGGCCTCGATCCACCACGCCGGGATCCCGTGGGAGATCGGCCTGGCCGAGACCCAGCAGACGCTGCTGCGGAACGACCTCCGCTCGCGCATCCTGGTCGAGGTGGACGGTCAGATGCGCACGGGCCGCGACGTCGCCGTGGGCGCCGTCCTGGGCGCCGACGAGTTCGGCTTCTCGACCGCCCCGCTGATCGCGCTCGGCTGCGTGATGATGCGCGTCTGCCACCTCAACACGTGCCCGGTGGGCGTCGCGACTCAGGATCCGGAGCTCAGGCGGCGCTTCGACGGCCAGCCCGAGCACGTCGTGAACTATCTCTTCATGGTGGCCGAGGAGGCGCGCGCGATCATGGCCTCGCTGGGCGTCCGCTCGATCGGCGAGCTGATCGGCCGCACCGACCTCCTCGAGCAGGACGACGCCATCGAACACTGGAAGGCACGCGGCATCGACCTGAGCTCCCTGCTCCAGGTTCCGGAGGACCTGCCCGCGGGCGCGCCGCTCCACTGCGTGCGCCGCCCCGAGCCCGTGCTCTACGACTCGATCGACGTGGACCTCCTGCAGCGCTCGCGCCGGGCCATCGAGGACGGCGAGCCCGTGCGGCTCGAGCGCCGGATCGAGAACAAGAACCGGGCCGTGGGCGGCCTCCTGTCGGGCGAGATCGCCCGGGTGCACGGCGCCGCCGGGCTGCCCGAGGGCACCATCGAGATCGACCTGACCGGCTCGGCGGGGCAGAGCTTCGGCGCCTGGCTGGCACCCGGCGTGTCGCTCACGCTCGAGGGCGACGCCAACGACTACACGGGCAAGGGCATGGCCGGCGGCCTGCTGGTGGTGCGACCGCCGCGCGAGGCGGCCTTCACGGCGGAGCAGAACGTGGTCGTGGGCAACGTCGTCCTGTACGGCGCCACCTCGGGCCGCGCCTTCTTCCGCGGCCTAGCCGGAGAGCGATTCGCGGTGCGCAACTCCGGAGCGATCGCGGTGGTGGAGGGCGTCAGCGACCACGGCTGCGAGTACATGACCGGCGGGCGCGTCGTGGTGCTCGGACCGACGGGGCTCAACTTCGCGGCCGGCATGAGCGGCGGGATCGCATACGTGCTCGACGTGGACGGCGGCTTCCGCTCACGCTGCAACACCGAGCTCGTGGGCTTCGACGAGATCAGCGGCGACGAGGCGCTCGAGCTGCGCGGCTGGATCGAGGAGCACGGCGAGCTGACGGGCTCGCCGGTCGCCCAGCGCCTGCTCGCGGACTGGGAGGCCCAGCTCGCGCGTTTCGTGAAGGTGATGCCGCACGACTACAAGCGCGCGCTGCTCGAGGCGGAGGCCGAGGAAGGAGAGCCATCCGCGCGCACCGGGCCGAGCCCGGCGCTTGCGGCCCGGCGGGCCTGATGGGCGAGCTCGGCGGTTTCCTCCGGCTCGAGCGAGTCGGCTTCCAGAAGCGCGATCCGCGCGAGCGCGTGCGCGACTACCGGCAGTACTTCTCGCTGCCCGACGACCAGACGCTGCGCGAGCAGGGCGGTCGCTGCATGGACTGCGGCGTGCCGTTCTGCCAGGAGGGCTGCCCGCTCGGCAACAAGATCCCGGACTGGAACGACCTGGTCTACGCCGACCAGTGGCGCGACGCGCTCACCCAGCTGCACGCCACCAACAACTTCCCCGAGTTCACCGGCCTGATCTGCCCGGCGCCGTGCGAGTCGGCCTGCGTGCTCGACATCAACGACGACCCGGTCACGATCGAGCAGATCGAGCTGGCGATCGTCACGCGCGGGTTCGACGAGGGCTGGATCAAGGCGCTGCCGCCGGACGAGCGCACGGGCCGGACGGTCGGGGTGATCGGCTCGGGGCCCGCCGGTCTCGCCGCGGCCGCCGAGCTGAACCGCCACGGCCACGAGGTCGTCGTGTACGAGCGAGACGAGGGGCCGGGCGGGATGCTTCGCTTCGGCGTGCCCGACGCCAAGCTCGAGAAGTGGATCATCGACCGCCGCGTGGCGCTGCTCGAAGAGGAGGGGATCTCGTTCGAGTACGGCGTCGACGTGGGCCGCTCGGTCGGCGTGTCCGAGCTGCGCGAGCGCCACGACGCCCTGGTCGTCGCGATCGGGTCGCGCGTGCACCGCGACCTCGACGTGCCGGGCCGCGACCTGGACGGCGTGCACTTCGCGATGGAGTACCTGTACCAGCGCAACCGCCACGTCGCGCGGGAGGAGGGCCGCTACGCACCGGAGCCCGACCACCCCATCACGGCGGCGGGTAAGCGCGTGGTCGTCGTGGGCGGTGGCGACACCGGCATGGACTGCATCTCCAACGCGCTGCGCGAGCGGGCCTCCGACGTGCTCCTCCTCGACGTGTACCCGCCGCTGCCGGGCGAGCGGCGCCCGCCCGGCACGCCGTGGCCGCTGCCCCCCAAGCGCACGCCCACGACCTACGCGCTGGACGAGGGCGGCGAGCGCCGCTTCGGCACGCAGGTCACCGCGATCGTGGGCGAGGACGGGCGCGTGACCGCAGTCGACGGGCGCCGCGTGGAGGGGACCTCGTCGCGCGACCTGCATGCGATCCCGGGGAGCGAATTCACCGAGCCCGCCGACCTCGTGCTGGTCGCGATCGGCTTCAGCCACCCCGAGCACGAGGGCGCGATCGAGGAGCTCGGGGTGGACCTCGACGCGCGCGGCAACGTCAAGGCGCCGGTCTACGAGACGAGCGAGCGCGGCGTGTTCGCCTGCGGCGATGCGCGCATCGGGCAGTCGCTCGTGGTCACCGCGATCGCCGAGGGCCGGCGCTGCGCGCGCGTGGTCGACCGCTACCTGGGCGGTCCGGGCGAGACGCGCCGGGTGCCCGCCTCCGCGCTGTTCGCCTTCGAGGACGGCGACCCGCACTCGCTGCGCCACCAGGCCGAGACGGCGCGCACCGTGACCGTCGGCGATGCGTTCTGGTCCGGCCCGCGCGAGGGCTCGTAGACAGCCGACCGGCCGACGGGCTAGTGTCCGCAAATGCTTACCCGTACTCGGCTCGCACTGGCGGTCGCCGCCGCCTTCGTCCCCGTCCTCCTGCTGGCCACCTCGGCGACGGGCGGCAAGCCCGCCGGCGGCGCAGGCCTGTATCCCGATCTCAGGACCGCCGTCCCGCACCACTTCACCGTGCAGAACTCGCACCAGCGCGAGCTGCTCCGGTTCTCGAACCTGATCGGCAACACCGGCGCCGGCGACCTGCGTCTGCGGCCTGAGCACGACGTGGCCACGGGCACGACCACCGGCTTCCAGGAGATCTTCGACGCCTCCGGCAACCTCGTCGTCGACCAGCCGGTGAGCGAGTTCGTCTTCCACCCGGCACACAACCACTGGCACATCGACAGGGTCGCTCTGTTCGAGATCCGCTTCGCGGACGACGACGGCACGCGCGGCGACTGGGGCGCCGTCTTCAGCAACCAGTCGATCAAGACGACCTTCTGCCTGATCGATGTGATCAAGCTCGACGACAACTCGAAGACGCCGGAGCGGAACTACTGGGACTGCTTCCCCGACGCCCACCAGGGCATCTCGGCCGGCTGGGGCGACCAGTACCACCAGGCCACGGAGGGACAGGAGCTGGAGGTCACCGGCGCACGGCCCGGCGTGTACTACCTCGTCTCGACGTCGAACCCCGACGGGAACTTCCTCGAGACGACGACGTCGAACAACACGGCGTGGACGAGCTTCCGGCTCAGCCGCGACAGCAAGGGCAACGCAAAGATCGCGGAGATAGCCCACAGCGCCTGCTCGGGCACGCTCTGCGGCGAGGACCTCCCGAACCGCTGACAACCGCGTTCGTCACCGGAGGGTCCGGCTTCATCGGCGGGGCGCTCATCGAGCGCCTGCGCCGGGAGGGGTGGGACGTGCGCGCCCTGGCGCGCTCGGACGCCGCGGAGGCCGCGGTCCGCGAACGCGGCGCCACGCCAGTGCGCGGCGAGCTCGGCGACGCCGCGCTCGAGGGCGGGTCGGTCGGCTGCGACGTGTGCTTCCACGCCGCGGCCAAGGTCGAGGACTGGGGCGATCCCGCCGAGTTCGAGCGCCTCAACGTGGACGGCACCGCCAACGTGATTGCCGCCTCCCGCGCGGCCGGGGTGCGGCGCTTCGTGCACGTGGGCACCGAGGCGGCGCTGACGGCCGGGCAGGCGCTGGTGGCAGTGGACGAGGGAGCGCCGCTGCGGCCGGACTCGCCATTCCTCTACTCGTCCTCGAAGGCCAAGGCCGAGCAGCTGGTGCGCGACGCGAACGGCGAGGGCCTCGAGACGGTCGTGGTGAGGCCGCGGTTCGTCTGGGGGCGCGGTGACACCACCCTCCTGCCGGCGATCGTGGACATGGTGCGGGCGGGGCGCTTCCGCTGGATCGGCGGCGGACGCCATCTCACGGACACGACGCACGTCGACAACACGGTGGAGGGGCTCTGGCTCGGCGCGACGCGCGCGCCGGCGGGCGGGGTCTACTTCGTCACCGACGGCGAGCCCGTGGTGTTCCGCGACTTCCTCGAGCGCATGCTGGCAACGCAGGGCGTGACCGTGCCCGACAAGTCGGTACCGGCGGGAGTGGCGACCGCCGCGGCCGCGACCGCCGAGCGGGCCTGGCGCCTGCTGCGGCGACCAGGTCCGCCGCCGCTGACCCGCTTCGCGGTCTGGGTGTCGTCGAAGGAGTGCACGCTCGACGACTCACGCGCCCGCACCGAGCTCGGCTACGAGCCGGTGCGGACGCGCGACGAGGGCCTCGCCGAGCTGGCGCGCTAGGCGCCGGAGGGCTGCTGCACGGTCTCCTTGGCGGTGTCGGCTGCTTCGTCCTCCACGCGAGTGGAGGGGATAAGGAGGCCGCCGACAAAGCCGACGGCCAGCGCGCCGATCGCCAGCCCCAGCGGGTTGTCCTCGGCGAGGCCCTTCGTCCGGCGGGCGCCCTGCTTGACCTGGGCGCCGTCGGGGGTGACGCCCGAGATCTTCGACTTGACCGACTCGACCCGGCCGGACACGGCCTCCTTGGCGCGGCCCGGCACGTCGGCCTTGTAGCCGAGCGCCTCGACGGTCTCGCCCATGCGGCCGCGGGTCTCCTCTATGTCCTGCCTGATCTGGCCTGTGTCTTGGCCCATTCCACGTCCTCCTTCACGCTTTCGGTTGCTTGCTCGGGCACCGGCGGCCCCGCCTCCTGGACCTTGTTGCGGCCCTGGAGCGCGAGCACCGCGGCGATCGCGCCGTACACGACGGCCACGATCAGCGCGGCGAGCCACAGCGCCATCGCCGAGTCGAGCGCAGCGATGATGGCGGTGGTCAGCGCGCCGAAGGCGAAGACGCCGAACAGGCCGGCCCCGCCGAACATGCCGGCGCCCTGGCCGGCCTTCTTTCCCTTCTCGCCGAGCTCGGACTTCGCCAGCTCGATCTCCTTGCGCACGAGCGTCGTCGTGTGGTCCGACAGCTCCTTGAGGAGCTCGCCGGTCCCCCGCTCGCGCAGGTCGTTGTTGCGGTTGCCGTCCATGGCTCAGACGTGCGGGTCGAACTGGCTTGCGCGGGTGCCGTGTCCTACGGGCTCGCCCGGGGTCACGCGGTTCGCGCCGCTGCCGTCGGCCGCCAGCGACGAGCGATACCGCTCGCCGCTCGAGGCCTTCAGCATCCTGGAGGCGGCGAAGCCGAGCACCAGGCCGCCGGCGGCAACCGCCCACGGGTTGCGGCGAGCGAAATCCTCGACGTCGCGAAGGATCCTGTCGCCGTCGCTCTCCTGCAGGTATCCGCCGAGCCGCTCGGCCCGGTCGGCCGCCTGTTCCACGTAGCGGGCCGGCGTGTGCTTGCCCTGCTTGCGGAGCTCTTCCGCAACGGAGCGGGCGTCGCCCGCGCTCGAGCTCATCTGCTCGCCCGCCTGGGTCGAGCGACGGTCCGCCTCCTGGGTCATGCGGCCGCGGGCCTGGCCGGCCGCCTCGCGGGCCTTGTCCTGGGCCTGGCCCGCGACCTCGCGGGCCTTCTCCTGGGTCTCTGGCATGGGGCTATCTCCTCTGGAAGGTTGGGGTTTCGGCCCTGCTCTCCCGCTCGAAGCGGCGGTCACGCGTCGCGGGACGGACATCCCGCCGGTCGCGGTCGGAGATGAGCCCGACCGCCAGTGCGGTGACGGTGAGCAGGATGTGCAGCACGTTGTCTGCGGGGTTCACCGGGATCAGGCCGACAACGTCATGACCGTCGACGAGGCCGATGATCGTCACGACGCCGTAGATGGCGCCGAAGGCAAGCGCCGCGGTGCGAGCAGTCCGATGCCTGCCCGCGAGCGCGAGCAGAAAGCCGCCGGACAGGATGTGCACGACGTTGTGCCAGCCGTTGACCTCGAACAGAACGAGGTTCTCGCCGTCGAGCGCGCCGGGGTCGCTCCCGGCAGACGTGTCGAAGGTCGCCTCGGCGAGGAAGCCAAGCAATCCGACCAAGACGAGGGTTCCACCGATGATCAGGCAGAACCATTGAGCGGCCGAGCGGCCGCGATTGCGATCGTCCATGGGACGACTCCTTCAGCGTTGGGGGCTTACGTGTCGGCGGTCCGGCCCAACGCCTGATTCCAGACGCTTGTCGTCCCACATCCCGGGTTTCCGCGGCCGACTGAGGTAAACCAGTCCGTCTCATCTCTTGGCGCGATTCGTCGCGCGGGGAATCGGGTAGACCCCCGCGCGGAGACGTAAACCACGGCAGGGGGAGAAACAGAATGCAGCTGCGACGGCTAGTCGTCGCTGTGGCGGTGATCGCTTGCGTGGCGCTCGGAGGCGCCGCACCGAGCTTCGCGGAGCCCACATGGGCTCCGGCTGACAGCGCAACGATCCGGCCCGGCAACCAGACAATCACCGAGGGAGCACAGTGCACGTCGAACTTCGTGTTCTTCGACGCGGCGGACAACGTGTACATCGGCCAGGCGGCGCACTGCTCCGGCACGGGTGGCGCCACCGAGACCAACGGCTGTGACTCGGGCTCGCTCCCGAACGGCACGCCGGTCGAGATCGAGAACGCCACCCAGCCCGGCACCATGGTCTACAACTCGTGGATCGCCATGCAGCAGGCGCGGGAGACGAACGCGGACGCGTGCGACTTCAACGACTTCGCGCTCGTCAGGGTGCACCCGGCCGACGCGGGAAGCGTCAACCCGACGATCCCCTTCTGGGGCGGGCCGACCGGGATGACCGACGGCGTGACCGACCTCGGCAAGGTCCTCTCGTACGGGAACTCGTCGCTGCGGCTGGGGCTCGACCCGCTGAAGCCCAAGGAGGGCGCGAAGATCGCCACCGAGGGGAACGGCTGGAGCCACGCCGTCTACACCGCGACCCCGGGCATCCCCGGCGACTCGGGCAGCGCGTTCATCGACCGTGACGGACTCGCGTTCGGCGTGCTCAGCACGCTGCAGATCGCGCCGCTGGCCGGGTCGAACGGCGTCAGCGACGTGAGCCGGGCGGTCGCCTACATGGAGTCGCACGGCGGGCCGGACGTGACGCTCGCCAACGGCACCGAGGCCTTCACGGGACCGCTGCTGCCGCTGCCGTAGCCCGGCCGAATGCCCCGCAGGAATGACCCGGGCCCCGCCTGCCGGCGGGGCCCGGTCTCTTCTCCGTCCCTCTCAGCCGGCGACCGCTGCGCGGTCTGGCACGAGGCTGACGAAGAACATCTGGAAGCGGCCGACGTCGATCGCATCGCCGTCCTCCAGTTCCGCGAGCTCGACCCGCTGGCCGTTGCGGAACACGCCGTTCAGGCTGCGGTCGTCGAGTATGCGCGCGCCGTCGGAATCGCGATACACGAGCGCGTGGCGCCGCGACACCGTCGGATCGTCGAAGCGGATGTGTGCGGACAGGCTGCGGCCGATCCTGGTCCAGCCCTCCTGCAGCGGGACGACGCGCACGCGGTCGCCGTCCTCGAAGGCGAGGTAGTCGCCCGGCCGGACGAGCGCCTCGCGCGCCTCCTCCAGCCAGTCGGGCGGCTCTCCTACCTCATGCTGGGTGGGGCCCTCCAGGGTCTCGCCGAACAGCGACGCGCGCCTGAAGCGATGCCCGCCGCATTCCGGGCACCCTGGCACCGGATCGCGCTCGTGCAGCGCTACAGCGAACCCACAAGAGTCGCAGCGGAAAGAGCCGGCCCCTGCCAAGGTCCCGGCGCTGAACGCTTCCATGGATGATCTCTCCTCGGGGTGGGGGTGGCGAATGGTAACGAGGCTCGGCGCACGCTCAACCCATTTTTCCGGTATTTGCGGGCTTTCCCCTCGCCTCGGCGGGGATCCCATACCCCCTTCGGGGGGCAGATACTCATCCGGGTCGGGCAGGAGCTTGGAGGACTGAAGCCCGATCAGCCGAAAATGGGCACCATGCCCGACCTCGGCGCCATGTTGCTGCGGCGCAGCCTCGGCTCGCTCAGCCCGTCCAGCGACGGGTGCGGCGAGTGCCGCCGGATACCGCTT
Organism: Thermoleophilaceae bacterium; assembly: GCA_046462295.1. GTDB lineage: Bacteria > Actinomycetota > Thermoleophilia > Solirubrobacterales > Thermoleophilaceae > JACVRW01. The sequence continues at coordinate 22,201 of JBKGUS010000155.1, forward strand.
GCGGGCGAGCGCCTGCACGAGCTCGACTCCGGCCGCGTCCTGTGCGAGCTGTGCTTCGGTGCGCTGCCGGAGGAGCGCCGCCAAGCGGTGCGCTCGGAGCGCGTGCACGCGGGCGAGCGGCGGCTCGCCGTCGTGCCGAAGGCCGCCTGACGGGCGGCGCAGCCCCGGAAACCGCCCCGCGTACAATGGCGCCGCCGTGCGCGAGGTCACCGTCTCCACCGTCATCTCGGCTCCCCGCGAGCAGATCTTCGACTTCGTGTCGGACCTGGCTGGCCGGCCCGCCTACACCGACCACTACATGCGCGACTACAGGCTCGCGCGGGTGAACCCGGTGGGCCCGGGGGCGGCGGCGCGGTTCCAGCTGCGGGGGCCGCTTGCCAAGGAGTACGCCGAGCTGACTGTGCGCGAGGTTGATCGCCCGCGGGAGATCGTGGAGGAGATCCGGCTCGGCCGGCGCGGGCGCAACCGCTTCGTGGCCGTCTACGACTTCACGCCCGAGGGCGCCGGCACCACGCGCGTCGAGTTGACCACGTACGGCGAGCCGGCGACGATCGTGGACCGGCTGCGTCAGATCGGAGCCGCCGGATGGATCCGGCGCCAGTCGAAGAAGTCGCTCGAGCGGCTGCGGATGATCTTCGAGGAGCCGCCGAAGGGCGAGCTGAAGCGGGCGACGATCGCGGGGTACGAGCCAGCGAAGGCCGCTCGCTTCGGGGCCCCGGCGGGGATGGACCCGTCGCGCCCGCCCGCCCGTGGGGCCTCTCAATAGGATTCGCAATCCGATGCGCCGCCTCACCGTCGCCGCCTGCCTGCTCGCCGTGGCCGCTCCGCTTGGCCTCGTCGCGTGCGGCGACGAGGAGCCGGGCGTGGACGAGCCGGCCCGTGAGGGGCTGGCGCTCGAGCTGGAGGGGATCACCTACAACGTGTTCATCACGCGCCAGCTGAACCCGCGCGTGCCGCCCGACGGCGCGTACGTGACCGACGAGGCGCCGCCCGGGGAGGCCCTGTACGGCATCTTCATCCAGGTCTGCAACCACTCGGACGAGGCGCACGAGACGGTGAGCGACTTCATCGTGAAGGACAACCAGGAGAACGAGTTCGAGCCCGAGGAGCTCCCCGCGGACAACCACTTCGCCTACTCGCCTCGAACGCTGAACCCGGACGAGTGCATCCCGGAAGCCGGAAGCGTTGCCCAGCTGGGCCCGAGCGCGGGCTCGATGCTCCTGTTCCAGTTCCCGCTCGAGACGACGGAGAACCGCCCGCTCGAGCTGGAGATGGAGGGGGAGAGCGGGGAGACGCTGACGTTCGAGCTGGATATTTGAGGCGAGCCGGGGGCCCACGCCCGGCTCGGCCGGCCGCGCGGGGTTCGGCATCCGCCGCTGATTTCTGGCCGGTCGCTCAGAGCGCCGCGTCCAGCACTACCCGCGCCGCCGGCGCCGCCACCGCCCCGCCTGCCCCGGCCCTCACCAGCATCACTGCGACGGCCAGCTCGGGCTTCTTCGCCGGTGCGTATGCCGTGAACCAGGCGTTCGTGTTGGACGGGTCCGGGGGTGCCGTCTCGCCGGTCTCGGGGTCGCGGGTGTCCTCCAGCTCGGCCGTTCCCGTCTTTCCCGCCACCTTCACGCCCTGCAATGCCGCCGCCGTGCCGGTTCCGTACTCCACGACATCGACCATCAGCGACTGGATCGTTCGTGCGATCTCCCTGGAGGTCACCCTGACGCGGTCGGTTCGCTCGCCGAGCGCGAGGGTCGGCAGGTAGCGCACGCCCTCGGCCGCGATCGTCTGCGCGACCGAGGCCATCACCAGCGGCGTCGCCAGGGTCCGGAACTGGCCGATGGCGGTCGATGCGATCTCCAGGTCCGATTCGATCTCTTCGCTCGGCGGCAGCGTGCTCGGCACCTCGCCCGCCACCGTCGGCTCCTGGTTCCAGCCGAATCGCTCCGAGGCTTCCACCAGCGCCTCCGAACCCACCTTCACGCCCAACGGCCCGAACACCGAATTGCACGAGTGAGCGAAGCTGTTACGGAACGTGCCGCCGCAGAACTCGCCGTTCGCGTTCTGCAGCTCCACGCCGTCGATCAGCGCGAAGCTCTCGACCGGGAACTTCGTCGACGGCTTCACGAGGTCCTGCTCGAGCGCTGCCGTCGTCGTCACGATCTTGAACGTCGACCCGGGCGGCTGGGGGGCCGAGAAGGCCAGCCCCGCCAGCGCACGGATCTCTCCGTTGCGCGGGTCGAGCGCGGCGATGCCTCCGAAGCGGCCCGCCAGCGCCGTCACGGCCGCCTCCTGGAGCCGTGTGTCGATCGTCGTCCGCACGGGCGGAGCCGGCCGCGGACGCGCCTCGGCGATCACCCGGTCGCCGGCGAACAACCGCCCGCCGGGGCGCCCCGCCAGGCGGTCCTCGAAGGCATGCTCGAGCCCGTTCTGCCCGGTCGGCCAGTCGCGCGGGAACCCGCGCGTCCACAGCGCGCGGCGCTCGGCCCGCGTCTCCTCCGGCATCAGCGTGCCGGCGATCGAGCCGGCGACCGCCTCGAGCGGTGAGCTGCGGGCCTCGGCCGGCCCCTCCGCAAGGACCTTCCCGTTGCGCGACAGCAGCGTGGCGCGCTCCGGCGGCTCGCTCTCGCGCGCGAGCGCCTCGCCGCGGCGCAGGCCGGGGAAGGCGAGCAGCGGCCCCCAGGTGACCTGCTCGTCCTGCACCGGCAGGCGCAGGTTTGCCCGCACCGTGCCGAACACGCGGGTCTCCACCTCCACGGGGACGGTGACGGACCCGTTGCGCTCGCCCCCCGGGTCGCCGGCCTCGATGCCGGTGGCCGTCGCCGTCGCGGCGGCCGCGCGGTACGCGGCGCGGAACCGCTTGGGCGAGTGGACCTCGCGCGAGGCGTCGTCGAGCATGTCGTACATCGTCCCGTAGTCGCCGCGCTCCCACGCCTCGGCGAACTCCCCGGCGGTGCGCTGGCTGCCCGACTGCGCCTGAGCGCCGACCACCATCCCGGCCCCTCCCGCCACGAGCGCCAGGCCGCCGAGGGCGGGCAACGCCCGGTGGGTCAGCCTGCGGCGGCGCTCGGCAGACAGCCCGATCATGCCGGGGTCGGCGGGGGAGCGGGGGCAATAGGCTGCCTCGCGCCTGTGACAGCGCTCGACTGGATCATCATCGCTTTTACGGGCCTGATGGGCGTTTGGGGGTATGCCCAGGGCCTGATCGTAGGGGCGCTCTCGCTCGTCGGCTTCGGAGGCGGGGCGTTCCTGGGCTCCCGGCTCGGGCCGTTGCTCCTGGAGGAGGGCTCCCAGTCGCCCTACGCGCCTCTGTTCGCCCTGATCGGCGCCCTGCTGATCGGCGGCATGCTGGCCAGCGGGCTCGAGCTGCTCGGCTTTCACCTGCGCCACCGCCTGGGCGAGCGGCTCGGGGTGCTCGACGGCATGGCCGGATCGGCGCTGGTGGCGTGCCTCGGGCTGGGCCTGGTGTGGATCGCGGGCGCCGTGGCGCTCCATACGCCGGGGGCCAGCGAGCTGCGCGAGCCGATCCAGCGCTCCGCGATCCTGCGCGAGCTGAACGAGCGCCTTCCGCCGTCGGGGCCGATCCTGCAGGCGCTCGCTCGCTTCGACCCGGTCCCGGAGATCGACGGCCCGTCGCCGAACGTTGCGCCGCCCGACTCGCGCATCGCGCGCGACCCGCAGGTGGAGCGCGCCGGGCGCAGCGTCGTGCGGGTGCTCGGTACCGCCTGCGGGCTCGGCGTGCAGGGATCCGGCTGGGTGGCCGGCAACGGCGTGGTCGTGACGAACGCCCACGTGGTGGCGGGCCAGGACGACACGACGGTGCAGGTAGGAGGCGAGGGCGACCGGCTCGATACCGAGCCGATCTGGTTCGACGCCCGCAACGACCTCGCGCTGCTGCGCGTGCCGAGCCTGGCCGGCGCGCCGCGGCTGCGCTTCAGCCCGAACCCGGAGGCCGGCACGTCGGCGGCGATCCTCGGCTTCCCAGAGGACGGCCCCTACGACGTGCGGCCCGGGCGGCTCGGGCAGACCTCGACGGTGGTGTCGCAGGACGCGTACGGACGCGGCCCGGTGCGCCGGACGATCACGTCGCTGCGCGGCCTGGTAAGCCAGGGCAACTCGGGCGGCCCGATGGTGGACGGCCGCGGCCGCGTTGTCACGACGATCTTCGCCGCGACGGTCTCGGACGGCGGCCAGAGCGGCTACGGCGTGCCGATCCCGATCGTCCAGGACGCGCTCGGCCGGGCGGGTGGGACGGTGGACACCGGTCCCTGCGCGCGTTAGAGCGCCGCCATCACCGCGTCCAGGTCCTCCGACCGCTCCGCGATCAACTCCTCCGCGTGGCCGCGCAGCTCGGCGAGGTTCTCCGCGGACGCGTCGTCCAGGTCGTCGCTCGCGCGCGTCAGCTCCACCTGCAGGCGCCAGTAGCGGTCGTCGCCCAGGACGTGGCGCAGCTGGTAGTCCACCGCGTCGGAGATTCCGTCGAACACCACGTCGAGGATCGGGCGCGCCCATTCGACCAGGCCCCAGTCGTCAACGTCCGCGAAGCGGCGGCTGCGGGTGCGCTGGCCCGTTCCGAGCGAGAGCAGCACCACGTCGGCGCTCGGGTGGAAGCGCAGCACCTCCGCGAACGCGCTCATCGCCGGGTTGACCGCGAACACGCCGCCGTCGACCAGGACGCGCTGGACGACCGGGAGTGGCTCGAAGTAGGTTGGCGCCGCCGAGGTGGCGCGGGCCACCACGGTGAGCGGGACGTCGTCGGCGGGCCGCTCCCGGGCGTTCCGGGTCTTGAAGAAGAACGGGCCGGGCTCTGACATGTCGTAGGTGGGGACGATCAGCTCGGGCACCGTGTCTGCGAGCCGCTTGTCGGCTAGGAAGCGCTCCAGGGCCCTGTCGAGGGCGCCCGCGTCGTACTTCTCGTCGAGCAGCCCCTCGGCGCTGCGGATGCGCTGCCAGACGGAACGGTCGAAGATCGCCGGCCCCTCCTCCTCGTAGATCGCGGCCACCTCCTCGGCCGGAAGCGGGTTCGGCGCGCACAGGGCGCAGGCCAGGATGCCGCCTGTCGAGGTGCCCGCGATGAGGTCGAACAGCTCGAACACGCGGCGGCCCGAGCGGCGCTCCAGCTCGGCCAGGACGAGGGCGGGGATCAGGCCACGTATCCCGCCACCATCTATTGCAAGCACCCGCACGCGGCGACGGTATCGCTACAAATGGGGGCGGTGCGTGGCGCTCTGCTCCCCCTCATCGCCGCCGCCTGCCTCACGGTGGGCGCGATCGCCGTTGCCCAGGAGCCTCCGCCCGGCGAGCCGCCGGACCGCCGGCCCATGGACGACAATCCCTGCCTCACCGAGCGCGCGAAGCGGCTGCTCTGCCCCGATCTCGTGATGCGGCGCCCGTACGGGCTCTACACGGAACGGCTCACGAAGCCCGGGCACACCGTCCTGCGGGCCGGCAACGTGATCGACTCGGTCGGGAAGGGGCCCGCGGAGCTGCACGGGGTCCGGACCGGGCCGCGCTTCATGAAGGGCCGGCAGCGCATCTACAAGCGGGCCGGGGGCAAGATCGGGATCAGCACCGGCGCGCGCCTCCAGTTCAAGTTCGCCCACCAGCAGCTCTACTGGTGGAAGTTCTACGACGCCGCCCGCTTCGAGCTCTGGCGGCTCGACGCGGCGGGCCGCCGCACCCGGCTCGTCCGCACGGGACCCAAGGTCGCGTACTGCCTGCGCGACCTCGGCCGAACCAGGCCACGCCTCCCCGGTTCGCCGCCCGGCCGCGTCTACCCCGCCTGCAGCACGAACTCGTCCGCCCAGCGCGTGACGCTCGGCACGTCGGTGGGCTGGGCCGACATCTACCCGCCCGCCTACCCGGAGCAGTGGATCGACGTGACCGGCCTGCGCGGCTGCTTCGCCTACGCCCACATCGCCGATCCCGAGAACGGGATCTACGAGTCCGACGAGGACAACAACGAGGCGCAGGTGATTGTCCGGCTGCCGTTCGAGCGGGGGAACGCCCGCCGGGGCTGCAAGGGCAGGGACCGCGGGCGTCCGTACGGGCCGCGGACCCCGTACTGAGCCGCCCGCCTGAACCGGCGCGAAGGCCGCTGAGGCCCGGCAGAATCCGGCGCCGGAGAGATCCGGATGAGGATCGTCGCGGGGATCGTGCTGTGGCTGGGGATGGCCGGGAGCGGGTGGTGAGACCGCGTCCATCCCCGTGCCGGCCGGCGCCGCAGATCACCGTCCGTGCGGTCGACGATCAGGGCAATAAAGAGAGGCCCGCAACGCTTGTGCTCCGCTGAGCGGGCGGTCGGTTCGAGTGTGGGCTGTCTTAGTACCGGATAGCGTGACTTTGACAGCCCACACTCGCCGCTAGGGCCTTGGCGGGCGCGGGCAGTTCGGGGTGCTGCACGGTGGCGCCGGCGGCTGCCGCGGCGGCTCTTCCACCGGCGGGGGTTGCTCCGGCGGCGGGGGCGGTGGCGGTTCGGGGGTGGTTACGGTCGGCGGCGGGGGCGGCGGCTCCGGCGTGGTCTCCGGCGCGAGCTCCTCCTGGTTGTCCTTCTCGGGGCGAGGCTCGACCTGTACTCGGTTGCCGGGATCCCGGCGCGTCGGGCGTTCCTTGGGCTTCGGCTCCGGCGTGGGCTCCGCTGCGGGCGCCGCTGGCACCTCGGGCGCGACCGCCACGGGCGCCTGGTCGGCCTGTGCCCCGCTCCGCCGACGATCGCGCCTACCCTTCCTAGCCTTCTTTTTCGCAGCGTCGGAGGCGGCAACAGGCTCCTCCTCCGCCGCCACCGCCTGCTCCTCGTCGGCCGCCGGCACGACCGACTCCACCGGGTCGTCGTCCGAAGCCGCCCCCACCAGCACCACGAGCATCAGCACGCAGGTCAGCAGCCCGATCAGCGTCAGGTCCCTGCGGCGGTGGCGCAGGATGGCGGCGCGCGCGCTCCCCGCGGCGGCACCCGCGCCGGCAGCGCCGCCCGCCGCCGCAGCGGCCCCGCCGGCGCGTCTCGCCTCGTGACGCGCGATCGCCTCGCTCCAGTCGGCCCCCACGAGCTCCGCGGCCTGCGCCGTCGTCTCGCGGAAGAGCAGCGGGCCCGCTGCGATCGGCGCCCACGCGCGGTACGAGACGCCTGCCTCCTGCATGGCGTCGCGCCCGAGCCGGCAGGTGTCGCAGTGCATCAGGTGCTCGCCGAGCCAGCCGGCGTCGTTCGAGTCCTCGTCGAGCTGGCCGTCCTGCTCCAGGGCGATCAGCGGCAGCGCGCGCTCGCAGTCCGGCGAGCTCGCGGCGATCGAGGCGAGTGCGGTGCCGCGCAGGGCGTCGCGCAGGTTGATCCGCGCGCGCGAGATGAGCTGGGCGACCGAGTTGCGGTTCATGTCCATCAGCTCGGCGATCTCGTCGTACGAGAGCTCTTCCAGCTCGCGCAGGGCCAGGACCTCGCGCTGACGCTCGGGCAGCGTGAAGTTCGCGACCCGGATCTCCTCGGCGCGGGCCTCGAGCAGCACCTTGCGCTCCGGGTCGTCCTCGGGATCGCCTGGGTCGAAGCCGACCCCGCCGCCACCGACCCCGCCGCCCATCGGCGTGGCCGACTCGGGGATCTCGTCGCGCGGCTGCGTGCGCTTGCGGCGCTCGATCAGGTCGTAGCAGGCGTTGCGCGCGGAGGTGAGGAGATAGGACCCGAATACGAGGTCTCGCTCCGCGAGCTGGGGCAGCCGGCGGAGGACGCCCAGGAAGGCCTCCTGGGTGGCGTCCGCGGCGTCGTCCCGCGACCCCAGGATGCGATAGCAGAGGTTGAAGGCACGGCTCTCGTGGCGCTCGTACAGCTCGGCGAACGCGTCCCCGTCGCCAGCCGCGGCACGCTGCGCCAGCGCCGAGTCATCGGCGCCGTCGCTTCGCCTCGCGAGCCCGGCCACTGGCGCCACCGTACCGCTGATCCGCGCCCCGCGAAAGGGCGCCTGGACGGAATGCGCAAAGCCGGCCATCGCCCATCCAACCGGCGGCGAGCCGCGGAATTACGAGCGACCTCAGCGGCCCAGGTGCATTCCCATCGCGCGCGGGGCGGCGCAGATCGCCCGCGTGAGCGGGTCGGCGCGGCCGCCGTTCTCCGCGGCCCGCTCCTTCCTGATCAGCGCGGAGCGCACGACCGAGCCGCCCAGCCAGGTCAGCGGCTCCGGCGGCACCCGCGCGCCGGGCCCGGCCTCCACGATCGGCAGGCGGGTGTGATTGTCGCGGCGGTCCAGCGCCAGCGAGGCGAGCGCGCGGGCGCACATCTGCGTTGGGCCCACCCCGTTCCCCGTGAACCCGACGGCGAAGTGGACGGGCGCGCCGGGCAGCGTTCCCACCTGCGGGATGTGGCTCGGCGACACGTCGATCGGGCCGCCCCAGGCGTGCGTGACGCGGCGCCCGGCCAGCGCGGGGAACAGGCGAACGAGGCCGGCGTGCGTCTCGGCGGCGATCTCCGGGTCCACCTCGACGCGCCCGTTGAGGCGCGACCCGTACGCCAGCCGGCCGCCGCCCCAGCCGAGCAGGATCCGATTGTCGGGCGTGGTGCGGAAGTAGTGGAGCAGCGTGCGCCCATCCGTGATGCACTCGCCGCCCGTCCAGCCGATCTCCTCGATCACGTCCGGCACCGGCTCGGTGAGCACGATGTGGGAGGAGGTGACCGTGAGCCGGGTGTGCAGCGAGGGCAGCGCCCGCGCGGCCGAGCCCATGGCGATCACCGCGGCGCTCGCGCGCACGCGGCCCGACGCGGTCTCCGCGACCGCCCCGTGCAGGGCCCGCACCCGCGAGCGCTCGAACACGAGCGCGCCGCGCTCCACCAGCCGCCTGCGCAACCCCAGAGCGAGCCTGGCCGGCTGCAGGGTCGCGAAGTCCGGGATCAGCACGCCGCGCCGGAACAGCGCCGAGTCGCACCGCGCCCGCACCTCGGCGCCGGTCAGGTCGACCACCCGGTGCGGCGCCCCCAGCGCGGCGGCGGCCGCCACGGCCTCACGGCCCACGTCGTCGAAGGCGGGCGCCGTCGACACGCACATGTAGCCCGACCGGTCGAACCAGGCGTCCACGCCCTCGGACCGGCACCAGTCGCCGATGAAGGTCACGGAGTCGCTCGATGCGTCGAGCAGCGCACGGGCCGGGCCGTCGCCGAAGCGATCGCGTAGAGAAGGCCCGGAGAGCCACATCGACTCGCAGAATCCGCCGTTGCGGCCGCTCGGCCCGTGCCCGCAGATACCCCCCTCCAGCAGGGCAACCTTCGCCCCGGCATCGAGCAGGTGCCAGGCCGTCCACATGCCCGTGTAACCGCCCCCGATCACCACCACGTCGGCGTCGACACTCCCGTCGAGAGCCGGCAGAGGCTCTACCTTTCCGGCTTCGTCCAGCCACCAACCGGTGGCGGTGTGGCGTACTACCTGCGTATCGTGGAGAGAGATGGGCAAGACCCTAGTCATCGCCGAGAAGCCCTCCGTCGCCCGTGACCTGGCGTCGGCGCTGCCCGGTTCCTACAAGCAGGCGAAGGAGAAGACCTACCTCGAGGGAGACGGCTACGTCATCACCTGGGCGGTCGGTCACCTGGTCGGCCTGGCCGAGCCGGACGCCTACGACCCGAAGCTGAAGAAGTGGCGCTTCGCCGACCTCCCGATCATCCCGGAGGAGTTCAAGCTCGTGCCCAACGACGAGCGCGCCGCCAAGCAGCTCCGGGCGATCCACAAGCTGATGGCCGACCCCGAGGTCGACCAGATCGTCAACGCCTGCGACGCCGGCCGCGAGGGCGAGCTGATCTTCGCCTACGTCTACGACACCGCCAAGGTCAAGAAGCCGGTGCAGAGGCTGTGGCTCTCATCGATGACCAAGAAGGCGATCGGCGAGGCCTTCGGGCACCTACGCGACGGCGAGGAGATGAAGCCGCTCGAGGCGGCCGCCCGCTCGCGCTCCGAGGCCGACTGGGTGGTGGGCATGAACGCCACTCGCGCCGCCAGCATCCGGCTGCGGGCCGCTTTCGACGGCGCCGTCTCGCTGGGCCGCGTGCAGACGCCCACGCTCGCCCTCGTAGCCCGCCGCGAGGAGGAGATCCGCGCCTTCAAGCCCGAGCCCTACTGGCTGGTCGAGGGGCGGTTCGAGGCGAGCGGCAGCCGCGGCTACGCCGGCCGCTACCTGGGCGGGAAGCGGCTGCTCGAGGAGGCCGCGGCCACCGCGATCGTCGAGGCGTGCATCGGCAAGCCGGGCCAGATCACGAAGCTCGAGAAGAAGGAGGAGCGCGAGCGCCCGCAGCTGCTGTACGACCTGACCTCGCTGCAGCGGCACGCCAACACGCTCTACGGCTTCTCGGCGCGCCGCACGCTGGCCGCGGCGCAGCGCCTCTACGAGGAGCACAAGGCGCTCACCTACCCGCGCACCAACTCGCGCTTCCTGACCGGCGACATGATCGCCGAGATCAAGCCCACCGCCGAGCTCGTCGGCCACAACGCCCAGTACCGGCGCGGCTCCGAGTACGTGCTCAGCCTTGACAAGCTGCCGCTGGGCCGCGTGGTGAACGACCAGAAGGTCCAGGACCACCACGCGATCATCCCCACGCGCTCCGAGCACGACCTGGGCCGGATGGGCCAGGACGAGCTGAAGGTGTTCGACCTGGTGGCGAAGCGCTTCCTGGCCGTGTTCCATCCCGAGGCCGTGTACGAGCGCACCCGGGTGGAGACCACGGTGGTGGAGCACATCTTCAGGACCAGCGGCCGGCGCCTCGTGGAGCCGGGCTGGAAGGCCGTCTACGGCGAGGAGGCCGACCAGCCGCGCGGCGACGACGACTCCGGCGGCGACCAGCTCCTGCCCAAGCTGGAGCAGGGCGAGGCGGTGCAGACCCTGAACGTCGAATCGCTCCGCAAGGAGACCCAGCCGCCGCGGCGCTTCACCGATGCGTCGCTGCTGGCGGCCATGGAGACGGCCGGCAAGGAGGTCGAGGACGCCGAGCTGCGCGAGGCCATGAAGGACTCCGGCATCGGCACGCCCGCCACCCGGGCCTCGATCATCGAGCGGCTGGTGGACGTGGGCTACCTCGAGCGCGAGGGCCGGGCGCTCGTGGCGACCGAGAAGGGCATCCAGGTGATCCGGCTGCTGAACAGCCACCCGCTCACGTCGGCCGGCCTGACGGGCGACTGGGAGCGCCGGCTCGGCCTGATCGAGCGCGGCGAGGACACCCGGCCGGCGTTCATGAGCGACATCGCCAAGTTCACTACGGAGACCGTCCAGGAGCTCGACAAGCTGAAGGGCGTCCGGATCGAGCGCGCCAAGCTCGGCCCCTGCCCGGTGTGCGGGCGCGAGATCACCGAGAACCGCAAGGGGTACTCGTGCTGGTCGCGCGAGGATCCGGGCTGCGGGTTCGTGATCTGGAAGCGCAAGGCTGGGAAGTCGCTGCCGGTGGCGGTGGCGAGGGAGCTGATCGAGTCGTTGAAGGCGTCGCGCGAGGCGGGCGAGGACCCCGGCGTGGGGCGCACCGCGAAGCCGGTCACGGGCTTCCGCGGCCGCTCAGGCCGGACCTTCCGGGCCAAGCTGAAGCTTGAGCAGGTCGAAGAGGGCAAGTGGCGCGTCGACTTCGACGAGAAGTGGGCGAAGGAGCCGCCGAAGGGCGACGCCGAGGAGGAGCGGGCCGAGCCGGACGACGCGGCGGAGCCGCAGCGCGCCACCGCGTAGGCGCGGGCCCCGGCCTGAGCGGCGGTCGCTTTGCGCACCCGCTGCCGGGTTTGGACTTGACCTACTCCTGGTAACCTACCGGCGGTAAGTGGATACTGCCGCGCCGGGCATCGAGGACTTCAAGCACGGCCGCGTCCCGCGCGCCGTGCGCCGGCGCCAGCTCGTGGAGCTGGCCGAGCAGCTCTTTGCGGAGCGCGGTTTCACGCGTACCTCGATGGAGGAGCTGGCGCGCCGGGCGGGCGTGACCAAGCCCGTCATCTACGAGCTCTTCGACAGCAAGGACGGGTTGTTCGGCGCCTGTGTCGACCGCGCCATCGAGCGGATGGCGGACAGCATCGTCGAGGCCTTCCGCTCCGAGACCGAGCCCGAGGCGCGGCTCCGCGCCGGCGGGCTCGCCTTCCTGCGCTTCGCGCGCGACAACCGCGTCGCGTGGGACCTGATGGCGATGCAGCCCCGCTTCGCCGAGCAGGCCCAGGCCGTGCGCCGCGACCAGGCACAGCTGATCCGCATGCTGATGGCCGAGATCGCCCCCGAGGGCACCGACCCTCAGGAGCTCGAGGCCGTCGCCTACGCCGTCAACTCCGCCTACGAGGGGGCGGCCCACTGGATGTGGGAGCACCCGGACACCCCCGTCGAGCGGGTGGCCGACTGGATCGTCGCGCTGCTGCTTCCCGGATTGAGGAGGTTCACGTGACGCACCATCGTGTGGCGATTGTCGGATCGGGCTTCTCCGGCCTGGGCATGGCCATTCGCCTTCTGAAGGACGGCGAGCGCGACTTCGTCGTCCTCGAGCGTGCCGGCGAGATCGGCGGCACCTGGCGCGACAACACCTACCCCGGCTGCCGCTGCGACGTCCCCTCGCACCTCTACTCGTTCTCCTTCGCCCCGAACCCGAAGTGGTCGAGCACGTTCTCGCCGCAGCCGGAGATCCTCGAGTACCTGCGCGACGTGGCCCGGCGCTTCGGCGTCATGCCCCACGTGCGCTTCCACACCGAGCTGGAGTCGGCCGAATGGGACGACACGGAGGGGCGCTGGCGGATCGAGACCGCGCAGGGCCCGCTCAGCGCCGACGTGCTCGTATGCGGCCAGGGGCCGCTCAGCGAGCCCCGGCTGCCGGACGTGCCCGGCCTCGACTCCTTCGAGGGGACGGCGTTCCACTCCGCCGACTGGGACCACGGCCACGACCTCGATGGCGAGCGCGTGGCGGTGGTGGGCACCGGCGCCTCGGCGATCCAGTTCGTGCCGGAGATCCAGCCGCGCGTGAAGCAGCTCCATGTCTTCCAGCGCACGCCACCCTGGGTGGTGCCGCATCCGAACCGGCCGATGACTCGCTGGGAGCAGGCCCTCTACTCGCGGCTGCCCCTGGCGCAGCTCGCCATGCGCGCCGGGATCTACTGGGCACGCGAGTCCTTCGTGCTGCAGTTCCGTCACCGGCGCGTGCGGCGGCTCGCAACGAAGCTGGCGCTGCGGCAGCTCCGGGCCCAGGTGCCGGACGAGCAGCTGCGCGCGCGGCTCACCCCGCGCTACGAGATCGGCTGCAAGCGCATCCTGCCGACCGACGAGTGGTATCCCGCCGTGACGCAGCCGAACGTCGAGATCATCGGCCAGGCGCTGGCGGAGGTGCGCCCGCACTCGGTCGTGGCCGCGGACGGCAGCGAGCGCGAGGTCGACACGATCATCTTCGGCACCGGCTTCCACGTGACCGACATGCCGATCGCCGGGATGGTGCGAGGCCGCGACGGGCGCGCTCTCGCCGACGTCTGGGGCGGCTCGCCCGAGGCCTACAAGGGCGCCACCGTGGCCGGCTTCCCGAACCTGTTCCTGCTCGTGGGGCCGAACACCGGGCTCGGCCACAACAGCATCGTGTTCATGATCGAGTCCCAGGTTGACTACGTGGGCGATGCGCTCGCCACGATGCGGCGCCGCGGCGCCGGCCGCCTGGAGGTGCGCTCCGAGGCGCAGGCCGGCTACAACGCAGAAGTGCAGCGCATGACGGAGGGCACGGTCTGGGTCAGCGGCGGCTGCGCGAGCTACTACATCGACCGCAACGGCCGCAACTCGTCGCTGTGGCCGACATTCACGTGGCCCTTCCGCAGGCGGACCCGGGAGTTCGACGAGGCCGCCTACACGCTCGCCGCCGCCGCGTAGCCGCGCAGCGCGTTCTCGACCCGCGGCGGGCCCTCCGCCTCTACCCAGACGACCGTTCCCGGCCAGTACGGGCTGCGCTCGGCCTGCTGTGAGATGAAGGACGGCTCGACGAACCAGCTGCCGGTGTTCCAGAGCCGCGTTCCGGAGAGCGTCGTCCACTCCGCCTCCTCGTCGTCCGGCAGCGGGCCGGGCCGGTGGGTGTGGCCGAAGAGGAGATGCTCGACCCCCGGCGCCAGCGTCTCGGCCACCCGGCCCATCGCGAGCAGGCCCGCGCGGCGCAGCTCGCCGCCGGTCAGCTCGGGCTTGAACGGGCCGAGGCCGAGGCGGTTGAGCGCCGCGACGCCGCCCGGGATCGTGATCCGCCCCAGCAGGACGCGGGCGACGGTGCCGTCGCCGGTCGCAAGGCTCCAGACGTTGCGCGACATCCGCCCGCCGCGCTCGAGCGTGGCGCCCGACGCCGCCTGCGCCAGCCCGTCATAGAAGCCGTACATGGGCGCGAGCACGGCCTCGTAGTCGGCGGCCGAGCGGGGGTCGCTGCCGCGACCGGTCAGGCGCGCCATCGCCGACGCCGCGATCGACTCGAGCCGCGGCACGGTGAGGTGAAGGTCGAGGTAGTGGCCGTGCGTGGCGTATACGTCCGGGCGCAGGCGGAGGCCGGGGTAGGCGATCGTCACCTCGGCGCCCGAGAGCCGCGAGGCGATCCAGCCGGCCGGCCCGTCCCGGTCGCCGGGCTCGACCGGCCACTCGTTCTCGGGGGCGAGCGGACCGCCGTCGAGGCGCAGGCGCGTGAGCCAGGGCTCCACCAGCGCGTGGTCGTGGTTGCCGGCGACGAGGGTCAGCGGCTTGCCCGCGACCGCCTCGGCGAGGCGGTCGAAGAACGGCCGCGTGACATCGAGCAGGTCCGCCACGGGTCGCTCGCGCATCTCGAGGAGGTCGCCGAGCAGCACGATCCGGTCGGCCGGGGCAAGCGCCTCCGCCAGCCGCTCGAGCGCCTCCGGCCGCAGCGCCACGTCCGCGCGGCCGACCGCGCCGAGGTGGAGGTCGGAGATCAGCGCCGTCAGCATGCAGCGGATGGTGACGGTTGACGCCCGGCGAGTGACCGCCGGATGCGTACCATCGAGCAGGTGCCACGGCTGCGCCGGCCCGACGGGGCCGAGATCGAATGGTGGGTCCAGGGCGAGGACGGACCGCTCGTGGCGATCGCCCTGATGGCGCTGCATCCGCGACCCGTCTGCAAGCGGATCGCGGAGGAGCTCGCGAGAGACCACCGCGTGCTGCGCTACGACCTGCGCGGCACCGGATCGTCGAGTCGCGTCGGCCCCTACGACATCGAGACGGATGCCGCCGACCTCGAGGCGGTGCTCGAGGAGGCCGGCGGCGACGCGCTCGTGGTCGCCCTCGGCGACGGCGCCCGGCGTTCGGTGCGGGTCGCCGCCGAGCGTCCCGACCTCGCCCACACGGTCGTGGTCTCGGGCGAGTTCCCGCTCGGCCGCATCGGCCACCCCGGGTCCCAGGACGCCCTCGCCAACTCACCGGCCGTGCTCTCCGCCTTCCTCGGGCTGCTGGAGACCGACTACCGCACGGGCCTCCACACGATGATGGCGTCGAGCGGCGAGGACGAATGGCACGAAAGCGCGCTGCGAGAGCGGCTGGACGCCATCGAGGCACACAGCCCCGCCGAGGTCGGCGTGCCGCGGATGCGATCCTGGATAGAGGACGACTCGCGCGCGGCGGGACGCGTGGTCGGCGGCCGGCTCTGGTATCTCCACTACCCGGGAAACGCCTGGTTCCAGGGCTCGATCGAGATCGTCCGCCGGAGTCTTCCCGAGGCGCAGGTCGAGGCGGTGCCGGACGGCGTGATCAACTGCCCGGAGGAGAACGCGAGCGTCATCCGCCGCATCCTGGCCGCGCGGAGGGCGGCTGCGTAGGCTGGGTGTCCGTGCCCACGTTCTGCCGCCACAACCGCTTCTTCGCCGAGTGCCCGATCTGCTCGAAGGGCACCGTGCTCGACCCCTCGCGGTCGGCCACGCGGCGGCCGTCGTCGAGCTCGCGCCCGTCCGGCGGAAGCAGGCGGCGTTCCACGACCCCCGCGGCCGGCGTGCCGCGCGCCTCACGCGGGCCGTTCGTGGCGGCCGGGCCCTACGACGGAGCCGAGGTCCGGCTGGAGCGCGTGCCCGGTGGGCTGCGGATGGCGAGCTGGCGCGGCGGGCAGATCGAGCGCACGGCGCCGGTGCTCGACGCCGCCGACGCCCCCGCCCTGCTGGCCGAGGCCGCCACGAAGGAGCTGCTGCCCTCGCCGCCCGCGGAGAACGGCGGGGCGCGGAGCGATGTGGGGGCCTTCGGCGCGAGCCCCGGCCGCTCCGGCGAGCTCCGCGACGAGCTGCGCGTGGAGCGCATCGACGAGCGGCGCGTACGAGTGGCGCGCTGGATCCTGCGCCCCAACCGCGGCTGGGAGCTGCAGGAGGCTCCGGTGATGCTCCCGCCCGCCCGCTTCACCCAGGCGCTGGCCGCCGCGGCGGGCAAGGGAGTGCTCGCGTCAGGCGGTCCGGCCGAGTAGCGACACTCCCTGGGTGCCGCTCACTCTCGTAACCGGTCCCGCCAACGCCGCCAAGGCGGGCGAGGTGCTGGGCGGGCTACGCGCCCGGCTGGAGCAGGATCCGCTTGGCGCAAGCACTCGGCTCGGCCGAGTGCGCAGCGATCCTCTTGGCGCAAGCACTCGGCTCGGCCGAGTGCGCAGCGACCCTATCCTGGTCGTTCCTGCGTTCCAAGACGTGGAGCACGCGCAGCGCGAGCTGGCCGAGCGCGGCGCGGTGTTCGGGGCGCGCGTGCTCCGCTTCGAGTGGCTGTTCCGGGAGATCGCCCTCCGTGCCGACCTCTCGCAGCGGCCCGCCTCCGACGTCCAGCGCGAGCTCGTCGTGGAGGAGGCGGTGCGCCGGGCCCGGCTGGGGGTCCTCGCCGAGTCCGCGGCCCAGCCCGGATTCGTCAGGGCCGCCACGCGGTTCGTCGCCGAGGTCCGCCGCTACGACCGCGACGCCGCGCTCGACCCCGGCCGCTTCGCCCGGGCGATGCGGAGCTGGGCCGGCGGCGGGCCGCGCCGGCCCTACGCGGAGGATCTCGTCGCGATCTACGGCGGGTACCACGAGGGACTGGCGGCAGCAGGCCTGGTCGACGCCGAGGCGCTTGCGTGGCAGTCGCTCGACGCGCTGCGCGCCGAGCCCGCCCGCTGGGAGGGCACGCCCCTGTTCGTCTACGGCTTCGACGACTTCAACGCCCTGCAGCTCGACGCGCTCGACACGATCGCGAACCACTGCCACGCGGACGTGACCGTGTCGCTGCCGTGGGAGCCGGGCCGGGCGGCCTTCAAGGCGGTCGCGCCGATCCACGGCGATCTGCTGAGCCGGCAGGCGACCGAGAAGCTCCTGCCGCCGCTCGACGACCACTACGCGCCCGAGTCGCGCGCCGCGCTCCACCACGTCGAGCGGAACCTGTTCGGCGAGGGCGGCGAAGGGGTGGAGGCGGAGGAGGCGATCTGGTTCCACTCCGCGGCCGGCCGGCGCGCCGAGGTCGAGCTCGCCGGCGCCCACGTGCTCGAGCTGCTCCGCGCGGGTGTCGAGCCGGGCGACGTCGCAGTGGTCTTCCGGCGCCCGGAGGAGTACGCGTCGCTGCTCGAACAGGTCTTCGGGGCCTACGGCATCCCGTTCTCGATCGACCGCCCCGTGCCGCTCGGGCACACCGGCCTCGGGCGCGGCCTCCTGGCGCTCGTGCGTTGCTCCGCGCGGCGCGATGCCGGCGCGGAGGACCTGCTCGCCTGGCTTCGCACCCCCGGCCTGCTGAAGCAGCCCGGCCTGGCGGACCGGCTCGAGGCGAAGCTCCGGCGCGAGGGCGGCCACTCGGCGGTCCAGGCTCGCGCTGCCTGGGAGTCCGAGCACTGGAAGCTCGACGACCTCGACCGGCTGGCCGAGGCCCGCCGCCCGGCCGACTTCCTGGCCGAGCTGGAGCGCCAGCTCGGGCGCCTGTTCGCCGGTCCCTACAGGCGACAGGCCGCGGTGCTCCGCGGCCCCGAGCTCGAGGACCCACGCGTCTACACCGCCGTCCGCCAGGCGCTGGCCGAGCTCCGTGCCGTCGTGGAGGCCGACCCGCGCACCAGGCTCGATCCGGAGCGAGTGCTCACCGTGCTGGAGGAGCTCGAGGTGCGCCTCGGCGAGCCGCCCCAGCCCGACCGGGTGCAGGTGGCGAAGCCGGAGGCGATCCGGGCGCGGCGGTTCGAGGCCGTGTTCGTCTGCGGCCTCCAGGAGGGCGAGTTCCCGAGCGGGTCGTCGCCCGAGCCGTTCCTGCCCGACGAGGACCGCCGCGCCGTGGCGCGGGCGAGCGGCCTGCGGCTCCCGGTCCGCGAGGACCGGCTCGAGCGGGAGCGGTTCCTCTTCTACACCTGCTGCTCGCGCGCCGAGCGGCTGCTGGTGCTGTCGTCGCGCTCGAGCGACGAGGAGGGGAACCCCCAGGCCGAGTCGTTCTTCGTCGAAGACGTGCGCGACCTGCTGCTGCCCGGCGCCGAGCTTCTCACGCGCTCGCTGTCCGAGGTCACCTGGCCGCCGGAGGACGCGCCCACGGCGGCCGAGCTCGAGCGGGCGCTGGCCGCCACCGGCGCCCGCCGGGAGGAGGCCGTGGCGGGCCGGCTGAGCGCGGAGCCACTGCTCGAGCGGCTGGCGGCGCGCAAGGCGGTCTCGGCGGGCGCGCTCGAGCGCTTCGCCGACTGCCCGGTCAAGTGGCTGGTGGAGGACCTCCTGCGGCCGGAGCAGCTCGCGCCCGACCCCGAGGCGATGGTGCGCGGCGACTACGCCCACTCGGTGCTCGAGCACACCTACCGGCGCCTGCGCGCGGAGACCGGCGACCGCCGCGTGACGCCCGCCAACCTGAGCCTGGCCGAGCGGATCCTGCTCGAGGAGCTGCGCGAGCGCCAATCGCTGTTCCCGATCTCCCCGAAGCAGACGCGGGTGCGCGCCGCCGTCCGCCGGCTCGAGTTCGACCTGCTGCGCTGGCTCCGCAGCGAGGCCGAGGCGGACAGCGACTTCGAGCCCGAGCACCTCGAGCTGCGCTTCGGCATGGGCGAGGGGAGCGAGCCGGTCGAGATCGCCGACGGCCTCCAGGTGCGCGGCCGGATCGACCGCGTGGACACGAACGACGGCATGGCGCTGGTGCTCGACTACAAGACCGGGAAGCGCGTGGACCGCTACAAGGTCGCGAGCTGGGAGCCCGAGAACCGCTTCCAGGCCGCCCTCTACATGCTGGTCGTCGAGCGGCTGCTCGGTCTGCGCGCCGCGGGTGGCGTGTACGTGGCACTGGGCGCGCGCGAGCCGCGCCCGCGCGGGATGGTGGCGGCGGAGGTGGACGAGCTGGGCTCGGGGTTCGTGAAGACAGATCGGCTCGGCCAGGAGGAGTTCCGCGAGAAGCTCGAATGGGCGCTCGGGCGGATCCGCGAGACGGACGCCGCGATGAAGCGCGGCGAGCTGCGCTGCAACCCTGACTCCTGCGCTTGGAACGGCGGCTGCATGTACCCCTCGATCTGCCGGAGCGAGTCGTGAGCCTGATGCCCGAGCAGGAGCGCGCGGTCGCGCGCCGGGACCGCTCGCTGATGGTCCGGGCGGGCGCGGGCACGGGAAAGACGACCGTGCTCGTCGAGCGCTTCGTGCAGGCCGTTGTGGCGGACGGCGTGCCGGTCGAGGGAATCCTCGCGATCACGTTCACCGAGAAGGCGGCGGCCGAGATGAAGGCCCGCGTGCGGGCGCGCTTCATGCAGCTGGGCTTTCGTGACGCGGCGCGTGCCGCCGAGGGCGCCTGGATCTCGACCATCCACGGGTTCTGCTCGCGCGTCCTGCGCGCGCACGCCCTGAGCGCCGGAATCGACCCCGCCTTCCGGGTGCTGGACGAGCTCGAGTCCGAGCGCGTGGCCACCGACGCCTTTGACGCCGCCCTTGGGAGCTTCATGGGCGAGGGCGAGGACCCGCAGCGGATCGAGATGGTGGCGGCGTACACGCCGGATCGGCTGCGGGACATGGTGCGGACGGCGTATGCGCGGCTGCGCTCGCGGGGCGAGCGGCGGCCGCGGCTGGAGGAGGCGCGACCGGTTGATCCCGCCGGCGAGCGCGCCGCTCTCGAGGACGCCGCACGCACGGCGCTCGCTGAGCTCGGCGGCCTGGCGGCATCGACCTCGACAACGGCGGCAATGAAGGCGATCGAACGCTGCCTCGACCTTCTCGGCCGCCTTCCGCAGCGTCAGCTGGCCGAGCCCGCCGATCTCGAGAAGCTCTCCTTCGCCGCCCGCTCCAAGGCGCTGTGCAGCGCCGTATGCGACGAGTACCGCGACGCACTGGCCGCCTACACGGCGCTCTGCACCGCCCGGCGCGAGTACCTCGACCACACGATGCTGCGAGTCCTGCTCGACCTCTACGGCGAGCGCTACGAGGCGGGCAAGCGCCGCCGCTCGGGGCTCGACTTCGAGGACCTCGAGCTGATCGCGCGCGACCTGCTTGCTTCGCACGCCGGTCTGCGGGAGCAGTACGCCGAGCGCTTCGCTCACGTGCTCGTCGACGAGTTCCAGGACACCAACCCGCTGCAGAACGAGCTGCTCGAGCTGCTCGGCCGGGACAACCTCTTCCGGGTCGGCGACGAGCGGCAGTCGATCTACGGGTTCCGCCACGCGGACGTGGAGGTCTTCCGCGACCACTGGGAGAAGGCCGCCGCCGGCGAGCGCGCCGAGAGCATCACGGTGAACTTCCGCAGCCGCGGTGAGGTGCTCGACGCGATCGACCTGGCCTTCGAGCGCACATGGGAGGACTTCGAGCCGCTGCGCGAGGCGCCCGGGGCGCGTGAGGCGGCTCCGGCCCTGGAGCCCTGCGTCGAGCTGCTCGTCACCGACCGTCACAAGAAGCGCTGGGACGAGGCGGTCGGCACGGACGACCCGTTCGGGCAGGCGATGCGCACCGCCACGCCGTGGCGTGCGGCCGAAGCCCGGCTGCTGGCGCGGCGTGTGGAGGAGATCGCCGCAGGGGGTGGCTTCGAGTGGCGCGACATCGTCCTGCTGCTGCGCGCCACGACCCACATGGCGCACTACGAGCGGGCGCTCGAGGAGCGGGGCATCCCGACGCACGTGGTCGGCGGGCGCGGCTACTGGTCGCAGCAGCAGGTGGCGGACCTGCGTCACTGGCTGAGCGCGCTCGCCAACCCGCTGGACGAGCTGGCCGTCTACAGCGTGCTGGCGTCGCCGCTGGCGGGGCTGTCGCTCGACGCGGTGGCTCTGCTCGGCCTGGAGGCGCGCCGCAGCGGCCGCGACCCGTGGTGGGCGCTCCACGAGGGGGTGCGTCACCACACGGCGGATATACCGCCGCAACGTGACGAACCCTCCTTGGCCGAGCTGCTCCCGGCGGCCGACAGGCGCCGGGCGGCCTCCTTTATCGCCCTGTTCGAGGCCGAGCGGCGGGCCGCACCGCAGGTCTCGCTCGAGACGCTGATCGACCGGGCGGTCACCAAGACCGGCTACGACGCGCACATCCTGTCGCTCCCCGCGGGCACGCGGAGGATGGCCAATGTGCGCAAGCTGATGCGCATGGCGCGCGAGTTCGAGGCGGACGAGGGTCGCGACCTGCGCGGCTTCATCGACGCGCTGGCCGAGCGCGACGTGCTTCAGACCCGTGAGGGCGAGGCTCCGCTGGAGGCCGAGGCGCTCGACGCCGTGCGGCTGATGACGGTGCACCGCGCGAAGGGGCTCGAGTTCCCGGTGGTGTGCGTCGCCGACCTCGGGAAGGACGGCCGCGAGGACGACGGCTCGCTGCGCATCTCCGACGACGGCAGCCTCGGGCTGCGGCTGGCGTCGCTTGGGGGAGGAAGCGTCGACAGCGCCAAGCTGGAGCGCATCAAGGCCGAGCAGAAGACCGCGGGCGAGGCGGAGGAGAAGCGCATCTTCTACGTGGCGGCCACGCGGGCGCAGCAGCACCTGGTGCTGAGCGGGGCCACGGACCTCGAGCAGCTGCAGGAGCCCGACGAGCTGAAGGAGCCGATGCGCTGGGTGCTGCGCGGATTCTGCCCGTCGGCGGCGGGCGCGGGCCAGCAGGATGACGAGGCGTCGCCCACCGGCGTGCACGAGGACATGCGCGAGGGCCGTCCCGTGCGGGTCCGATGGCGCCGCCTCACGCCGGGCAACGCCGACGAGCTGCTGCCGCCTCACGACCGAGCCCCGGCGCGCGCCGATCCCGAGCCGGGCGCCGGCGGGGTGCGCCAGCCCGAGCTGGGCCTCGCGGCGCTGCCCGCGCCGCGCGCACTCCCGGTCAGCCGGCTGTCCTACACCGGGCTCGAGGACTACCGGCGCTGCTCGTACCGCTTCTACCTCGAGCGGGCCTTGCGCCTGCCGCCGGTGGACCCCCCGTTCGCCGCCGAACCGCTGCCGGAGACGGGGATCGGGGGCCTGCTCCGCGGCTCGCTGGTTCACCAGCTGCTCGAGCGGCTCGACTTCCGGCGCCCGGCGCCGCCCTCGGACGCCGACGTCGCGGCGCTCGGCGACAGCCACGGCGTCGTCCTCGCCCCCGAGGAGATCGCCGACCTGCGCGACCTGGTCGAGCGCTTCGCTGGCTCCCAGCTGCGCGAGCGCGTCGCCCGCGCTCGCCGCGTGCGCACCGAGCTGCCGTTCGCGTACACGCTCGAGCCGCCCGGGGCCGGCGGGCGCAGCGTGCTGGTCAACGGGGTGGTCGACGTGCACGCCGTCGAGGACGGCGGCGGCCTGCTCGTCGTCGACTACAAGAGCAACCCGCTCGAGGGCCGCGAGCCGGAGGAGCTGACCACCGAGCACTACTCGACCCAGCGCATCGTCTACGCCCTCGCGGCCCTGCGGGCGCGCGCTCCGAGGGTGGAGGTGGTGCACTGCTACCTCGAGGAGCCCGAGCGGCCGACCTCCGTGACGTACGAGGCGTCCGATGCCGCTCGGCTCGAGGCCAAGCTGCTCGAGCTCGCCCGCGGCGTGGTCGAGGGGCGCTTCGAGCCGACCTCCGAGCCGCACGCCGAGCTGTGCGCCACCTGCCCTGGCCGCGCCGCGCTGTGCTCGTGGCCGGAGGAGCGCACACTTGCTTCCGCGCAGTAGCCCGCATCTCGGCATCTGTACACGGGGTGATACGGTCATCGGATGTCTTCGGTCGACGGCCTTCGAGCGCTGGTCACGGGCGCCGGGGTCGGCATCGGCCAGGCGATCGCGGTCGAGCTGGGCAGGCGAGGCGCGAGCGTTGCGGTGCACACCTCCTCGAGCTCGCCCGGCGACACGCTCGCGGCGCTGGAGGCGGCCGGGGCGCACGCAGCGGCCGTGCGGGGTGACCTGGCCGAGGCCGAGGCGTGTGCGGCGGTGGTCGAGCGGGCGGGGGAGGCCCTCGGCGGGCTCGACATCCTCGTCAACAACGCGGGCCGCACGCTCGAGCGGCCCTTCTCCGAGACCACGGCGGCGGACTTCGACGCGCTCGTCGCCCTCAACCTGCGCGGCTACTTCCTCTGCGCCCAGGCTGCCGCGGCCGCCTTCGGCGAGGCCGGCGGCGCGATCGTGAACGTCTCGTCCATTCACGGCGGGGCCGGGCTGCCCCGCTTCTCCGCCTACGCTGCGACGAAGGGCGGGATCGACGCCCTCACGCGGGCCCTCGCCGTCGAGCTCGCCCCGGCCCGGACACGCGTCAACGCGGTGGCCCCCGGCGTGGTCGAGGTGCCGCGCTACCACGAGCGCCCCGGCTACCACCGCGAGACGTATGCGAACGCCATCCCCGCCGGCCGCGTCGGCCTGCCGGAGGACGTGGCGCCGCTCGTCGCCATGCTCTGCTCGCCGGCGACCGCCTGGGTCACGGGTCAGGTGATCTATGTCGACGGCGGCACGTCGGCGCGCTCGAGCTTCATTCGCGACCCGCTCTGACTGTCGGCCCGATGCCGGCGACCGCCTCCTGTCCGACCCGAGGGATCGCGGCGGTCGCGAGCACGCGGGTCATCCATGCCACCGCATCTTCGCCCGCCCCTGGGCCGAGCGCGCGGCGGCGCCCGTGGTCTCTGGGCGGGTCGACACCTCTGCCACGCCCACGTCCCACCAGCAGGCGGAGTCGAGCGTCAGCCGGTGCGGCTCCGTGCGGCACACGATCACCGCCGGCAGATCCTGGGATCGGGCGTCCTCGAGCGCACGCTCGAGCAACTCGGGCGTGTCGGCCTCGAACGCCGCGCACCCGTACGAGCGGGCGTTCCCGGCATAGTCGACCACCAGGTGCTCACCGGTCAGGGCGCCGCCCTCGCGGGCGCGGAACTCGAGCCCGAACGAGCGGTCGATCCGCCCCCGCTGCAGCGCGTGGATCGACTGGTAGCCGTGGTTGTCGATGAGCACCACCGTGGCCTTGAGCCGCTCCTGCACGGCGGTCACGAGCTCGGTGTGGCCCATCAGGTAGGTGCCGTCGCCGATCAGGACGTATACCTCGCCCTCGGCGCCCTTCGCCATGCGAACGCCCAGCCCGGCGGGGATCTCGTGTCCCATGGTCGAGAAGCCGACCTCCATCTGCACGCCGGCGCCCTGGCCGGTGTCCCAGACCTTGTGGACGTCCACGTGCGGCGTGCCCGACGCGACCACCAGCGTGTCGCCTGCCCGGGCGACGCGGTTGAGGGCGTGGACGACCTGGTGCTGACTCATCCGCTCGGATTCGCGCGGACGCCGGTCGGCCTCGACGGCGGCCCGCCACTCGTCCTTCGCGACTGCGACCTCCCGCACCCAGGCCTCTGTGGGCCGGTGCCCGCGCTCGTCGAGCGCGCCGGCTAGCCGTTCGATCCCGAGCCGGGCGTCCGCCTGCAGCGGGATCGCGCCGAGCTTCCGGGCATCGAAGGTCGACACGTTCAGCCCCACGAAGCGGACGCCCGGCTCCTCGAACAGCGTGCCGGAGCCGGTGGTCAGGTCGATCAGCCGCGTGCCGGCGCAGAGCACCAGGTCCGCCCGGCGCGCGAGGCGGTTTGCGGCGCGGGTGCCCGAGTGCCCGATCCCGCCGACGGCCATCGGGCTGTCGCCGCGGAGCGCCCCCTTGCCCGCGGACGTCTCGGCGACGGGGATGCTGTGGCCCTCGGCCAGCCGGCGCAGGGCCTCGCCCGCGTCCGAGTAGCGCACGCCGCCTCCCGCCACGATGAGCGGACGCTCGGCCGCGAGCAGCGCCTCGGCCGCCGCGGCCAGCTCCTCGGCGGCCGGCGGACGGCGGGCGACCGTCCAGGTCCGCTCCGCGAAGAACGCCTCGGGGTACTCGTAGGCCTCCGCCTGCACGTCCTGGTGGAGGGACAGCGTCACGGCGCCGGTCCTCTCGGGGTCGAGCAGCGCGGCCACGGCCGCCGGCAGGGCGGTCAGGAGCTGCTCGGGCCGGGCGATCCGGTCGAAGAACGCCGACACCGGGCGGAAGGCGTCGTTGACCGAGACGTCGCCACGGGCCGGATCGTCGAGCGATTGCATCGGCGGGCCCTGCAGCCTGGAGGCGAAGGTGTCCGAGGGAAGCAGCAGGACCGGCACCCGGTTCACCGTCGCCGCGGCGGCGCCCGTGAGCATGTTCGTCGAGCCCGGGCCGATCGAGGCGGAGCAGGCGAGCGTCGACAGCCGCTGCCGCGTCCGCGCGTACCCGATGGCGGCGTGGACCATCGCCTGCTCGTTCTTCGGCTGCAGGTAGCGCATCGTGCGTCCCTCGTCCTGCTCGAGCGCCTGGCCCACGCCGCAGACGTTGCCGTGGCCGAAGATCCCGAACATCGCCGGGACGAGCCGCTGGCGGTGCCCGTCCCGCTCCGAGAACTGGTTGGCCAGGAAGCGCACGAGCGCCTGGCCGGCGGTGAGCCGGATGGTGGGCTGGCCGGCCAGGGGGCGTGCGTGCATGCGGTGATCTTACAGAGGGATTAAGTGATTAGATGTCTTCATGCTGCAGCTGGCCAACGCCCCCGTGTCCTGGGGCGTCGACTTCCCCGACCAGCCGGGCGCGCCGTCCTGGACCGAGGTGCTGGACGGCATCGCGGCGGCCGGCTACCGCAACGTCGAGCTCGGGCCCTACGGGTTCCTGCCGGAGGACGCGTCCGCGCTGCGGGAGGCGCTCGAGGAGCGCGGCCTGCGCGCCGCCGGCGGCCTGCTGTACGAGCCCTTTCACGACCCCGGCGCCCACGCCGCGATCCGCGATCTGGCCGCGCGCGTGATCCGCTGGAGCGCGGGGGCGGGCGGGGGGTACCTGCTCCTGATCCCGCTCGCCGACGGCGAGCGCGACGGCTGGGCCCTGCCCGCCCAGCCGTCGCG
>JBKGUS010000156.1:0-3960 GCA_046462295.1 Thermoleophilaceae bacterium
AGAACCATGCCCGCTCCAATCTCAGCCGTGCCCCTATCGATTAATCCGTCATCGATAGTTCGCATCAACGCACGACGCAAGGTATGTCCTCCGCTCAGACTGATCTTGGACAGCAAAGCGGCTTCCCGGGCCGCAAGGTCGACCGATTTCAAGGAGTTGGCGGTTTGCGGCCCTGATGATGAGCAAAATGTAGTGGTAAATATAAGTCGTAGAAGATTTTATCTTGACGACTATACGGCATATTGGCATCAGCTGATCGATGTTCGTGCGCGTCAAGACAGTCAGCCAGGACGGCCGGAGCTACGAGTACTTGCAGATCGTGCGCTCGGTGCGGGACGGCACGCGGGTGCGCCAGGAGCTGGTGGCGAGCCTCGGCCGCCGCGATCTGCTCGTCGCCACAGGTCAGCTCGACCAGCTGCTCCAGGCGCTGGCCCGCTTCAGCACCCGCCTGCGGGTGGTCGAGGCGGCCAAGGACGAGCGCTTCGTCGCTCGGGAGGCCAAGAGCTGGGGCCCGGCCTTGGTCTTCGGCCGGCTGTGGGAACGGCAGGGCCTGCCGGAGATGCTCGGCCGCTTGGCGGCGGGTCGCCGGTTCGGCTTCGATCCCGAGCGGGTGGCCTTCGCGCTGGCCTTGCAGCGGCTGTGCGCTCCGGGCTCGGACCTGCAGGGCGCCGCGTGGGCGCAGACGGTCGAGGCGCCCGGCTTCGCCGACCTGGCGCTGCACCACTTCTACCGCACCGTGCCATGGCTGGCGGCGATCCGCCACGAGCTGGAGCGCGAGCTCTTCTTTCAAGGCCGCGATCTGTTCTCGGGCGAGCTCGACCTGGTGTTCGTCGACACCACTTCGGTCTACCTCTACCGCGACGGTGAGAGCGCGCTGATCCGGCACGGCTACAGCCGCGACCGCCGCCCCGACCTGCCCCAGCTGGTGCTCTGCGTCGCCGTCGATGGCCAGGGCTGGCCCGTGGCCTTCGCCGTCCTGCCCGGCAACACCGCCGATGTCGAGGCGCTCAGCCTGACCATCGCCCGCTTCCGGGAGCGCTTTCGGATCCGGCGCGCGGTCGTGGTCGCCGACCGCGGCATGCTTGGTCAGGCGACGCTTGCCCAGCTGTGCGACCACGTCACCGCGCCCTTCGACTACATCCTCGGCTGTCCCTTGCGGCGCGAGCGAACGGTCGCTGAGGAGGTGCTCGGCCGGCCAGGGCGCTACCAGCAGGTCGCGGACAATCTCGAGGTCAAGGAGGTGCGGCTTGGCGAGCGGCGCTACATCGTCTGCCGCAACCCGATCGAGGCGAAGCAAGACGCCGCCGACCGTGCGGCGCTGCTCACCAAGCTCCGCCAGACGCTCGAGCACGACGGCCCCAAGGCGGTGGTCGGCAATCGCGGCTACGCCCGCTTCCTCAGAATCGCCAAGGGCAGCGTCACCCTGGACGAGGCGGCGATCGCGCGCGAGGCCCGGCTGGATGGCAAGTTCGTGCTCACCACCAGCACCGAGCTGCCGGCCGCCGAGGTCGCCCAGGCCTACAAGTCCTTGTGGCGGGTCGAGCGCGCCTTCCGCACGCTGAAGTCGACCCTCGACGTCCGCCCGATCTTCCACCAGCGCGACGACAGCGTGATCGGCCACATCACCGGCTGCTTCCTGGCCCTGCGCCTCGAGGTCGACCTGCAGCGCAGGCTCGACGCCAAAGGCCTCGCCGTGCCCTGGCCTGATCTCATGCGCGATCTCGGCCAGCTCCAGGCGGTGATCGTCGACCTCGACGGCACCCGCTATCGGCTGCGCACCGACTGCCTTGGCCACGCCGCCACCGCCTTCCAGGCCGCCGGCGTCGCGATCCCGACCGCCGTCACCGCCCTCGGCCCCACACCCGAGCTCGAGCCGCCACCCGCCCACCCCGCCGCCCTTCCCGTGTAGTGACAAGAAACTTGTCCACAGGCCCGAGTTTGCGGTCGGTGGTGAGCGGGTTGGAATCGGGGTTTGATTTCAAGGCGTTGTCGAGGGTGGCGGGGAGGCGTGTGCCCACCGCTGGCGGCGGCCGCGGGCGGGTCAGCCGACCGCGAGGATGGGCTTGGGCCTTGAGATACCGAGCTTTTTCAGGATCGCCGCGAGTTCGGGGGTGATCCGGCTGGCCTGAACAATGGTCTCGCCCTCAGCCGTGTAGCGGACCGCTTTCAGACGCTCAAGGGCGTCCGCGAGCTGCGACCACGGGGCTTCCGCTGCGATCTCGGCGGCGCGCTGGATCATCAACGCGAGCACGCAAAGCTTGACGTGCGCCACGATCCGCCGCGGCGTCCAGTGGAACATCGGACGAATGCCGAGCCCGGTGGTCTTGAGCTTGCGGAAGCACGCCTCGATGATCCACATGCCTTTGTAACCGAGCGCGATGTCAGCGGCCGAGAGGCTGTCATCGTTGGTCGTGAGCACGAACTTGCCGTCCAACTGCTCGGCGCGGCGGACCTTGGCACGGTCGATGAAGGGTCGCCCCTCCGCGTCAAGCGAGAGGTACGGGCCGAAGCGCTTGGACGCGACCAAGCGACATGCCGCCTTGGGATGATCGCTGGCGAGACGGTCGAGCTCGATCTGCAGGAACTCGAGGATCGCCTCGCGGTGGCGCTTCTCGCGTTCGGCCTCCTCGGCGTTCAGACACAGGATGTAGCGCCGTCGCCGCTCGCCCTGGCCGATCACCACCTCTTTCGCGCGGAGGTTCGGCGTAATCCCGGCATAGCGCCCCGGACGGCTCAGGACCTCGTTTTTGATCTCCTTCACCCGGCCAATCGGCGTGGCCAGGACGTAGCGGCCGGCACCGCGGCTGAGCTCGGCGAGATTGGCCTTGGCGTAGAGCCCGGCATCGCCGACGAACAGCGCCCGACCGAGGCGCATCTGACGGAGCTCTTCCTTGATGCGCGCCACGGCGATGACGTCGACGGTATCGCCCGGCAGGACCCACGAGCGCACCGGCATGCCGTCCCGGGTCACGGCGAGCGCGATAACCACCTGCGGATCGTTGTCGCGCCCTTGGAGTGCCCGCGCTTCCTCAGCGGCGCAAACGTCAGGCCACGCCACTCGTGGCTGGCTGTGTCCTCCTCGTCGCATTCGAACCAAGCGGTGGTGGCGTCATAGAAGACCAGGTCGACGTCCAGCTTGAACAGGTCGACGCTGTGCCAGAACACCTCCTGCTCGATCGCATCGCCGTGCTCGGCCAAGACATCCAGGGCACGATAGAGCTGGTCGAGGGCAAGATCCCTAGCCGCCGGCAGCCAGACACGCCTCCGCCAGCGCTCGTGACAGGCGAGCTTGGAGCCCGGCCGGGCGAGACGCTGCGCGGTCATCGCCAGCAAGGCGGCCTCATGCGGTGCTTGCCGCTCATCGGCGGCCAGCCGGGCGGTGATCGCCCGGCCAATGCCGAGCTGGGCCCACAGCTGCTCGACCACGTGGACGACACCAAGATCAAAGCTCGCCTCGATCTCGATCGCCCGTTCGCGATCCTTCTCGTCTGCCGGGACCGCGCTGTCGGCATCGAGCACCCGGCGAATGCTGCGCACCAGCCGCTCGAGCGCCGCGCGGTCGAGGCGATCGGCGCGGCCGAAGCTATGCACCACCTTGGCCTCGACGTGACCCTTCTCGGGATCGCGGACGTTCTCGGCCAACGCGTAGTAACGGACGATCGAGCCGTCCTTGTTCCGGCGCTGCGTGGTCCGAAGGTACATGCCCACGCCTATAGCGTGTTCGGCTCTCCCCGTCGATCAAAATCGGTCAATTCGTGTGCCCACAAATTTTAGCGCTCCAGGCGCCCCCTCAGCCCAAAAACTCCAATGAATTCAATGCCCCGCACCCGCCCGACCGGCCCAAATATGCCCACTGACCGCAAACTCAGGCAAGGCCAACGCGCCGGAGGCCCCACCCCAACGCCTGACGC
Organism: Thermoleophilaceae bacterium; assembly: GCA_046462295.1. Classification (GTDB taxonomy): domain Bacteria; phylum Actinomycetota; class Thermoleophilia; order Solirubrobacterales; family Thermoleophilaceae; genus JACVRW01. The sequence goes on from JBKGUS010000156.1 coordinate 3,912, forward strand.
AGTTGCCGCCGCTCGCGGCTGCCATGTCCGCCGAGGGGCACCTGCTTGC
>JBKGUS010000157.1:0-2712 GCA_046462295.1 Thermoleophilaceae bacterium
GGTATGTGCACCAGCACCGTAGCATACCCCCTAGGGGTAGATCCAGCATGACGGCGACGCGGCGGGGGCAGGCGCGCCGCCACCGCCAATCAGCCCAAACACGCTCAGGTTTCCCGGGATTGAGTAGCCTGTGCGCCATGACGTACGTGATCGCAGGTAGCTGCATCAAGGACGACTCCTGCGTCGAGGTCTGTCCGGTCGACTGCATCCATCCGAAGCCCGGGGACGCCGATTTCGAGGCTGCGGAGCAGCTCTACATCGACCCGGAGCTCTGCATCGACTGCGACGCCTGCGTGGAGGCCTGCCCGGTCGACGCGATCTTTGCCGACTTCGAGATCCCCGAGAAGTACGACTACGCGCTGGAGCTCAACGCGGAGTTCTTCGCGGGGCAGACCACCGTCGAGCGGACTGCCGCCTGATGGCCGGCCCAAGTCCGCGAGTGGCGATCGTCGGTGCCGGGCCGGCCGGGGCGTTCGCAGCCGCTTGTCTGCTGCGCGCCCGAGGCGACGTGGAGATCGACCTGTTCGAGCGGCTGCCCACGCCGTGGGGGCTGCTGCGCGGCGGGGTGGCTCCCGACCACCAGGAGATAAAGCGCCTCGAGGACACATTCGACAGCCAGACGCTGCAGCGCGGCTGCCGCTTGTTCGGCAACCTGGAGGTCGGCGTCGACGTCTCGCACTCCGAGCTCATGCGCCACTACACCGCCGTGATCTATGCGACCGGGGCCCAGACGGACAAATCGCTCGGCATCCCCGGCGAGGACCTGGCTGGGAGCTGGGCCGCCACGGAGTTCGTCGCCTGGTACAACGGCCACCCCGACTACCGCGGGCTCGAGTTCGACCTGTCGGCGGAGCGGGCCGTCGTGATCGGCAACGGCAACGTGGCGGCGGACGTGACGCGCATGCTGACGCTGAGCGCCCGGGAGCTCGAGCGCACGGACGTGGCCGACCATGCCCTCGAGGCGCTGCGCGAGAGCCGCATCGAGGAGGTCGTCGTGCTCGGCCGGCGCGGGCCCGCGCAGGCGGCCTTCACGAGCGCCGAGCTGCGCGAGCTCGGGCGACTCGACGACGTCGACACCCGGGTCGACCCGGACGAGGTCGAGCTCGATCCGGTGTCGCGCCGGTGGCTGGCCGAGGAAGGCACATTCACCGCGCGCAAGAACGTGGAGCTGCTACACGAGTTCGCGGCGAGCCCCCCGCGCCCCGGCGCCCGTCGGCGGGTCCAGCTGCGCTTCCTGCGCTCCCCGGTGGAGATCCGCGGGGACGGCAGGATCGCGGCGATCGACGTCCGCCGCAACGAGATCGTGCGCGCCGAAGACGGCTCGCTGAGGGCACGCGCCGTGGACGAGGAAGTGGAGACGATCGAATGCGGCCTCGTCCTCCGCTCGGTCGGCTACCGGGCGGTGCCGCTGCCCGACGTGCCCTTCGACGAGCGCCACTGGGTGCTCCCCAACGACCGCGGGCGTGTGCTCACGCCCGACGGCGACGCGCTCGCCGGCGTCTACGCCGTGGGCTGGATCAAGCGCGGCCCCACCGGGATCCTCGGCACGAACAAGCGCGACGCCGAGGAGACCGTGAGCTGCCTCGCGGAGGACCTGCGCGCGGGAGCGCTGCCGCAGCCGCCCAACCCCGGTCGCGAGCAGATCGACGTGCTGCTCGCCGAGCGCAAGCCGGACCTGGTCGGCGTCCAGGGCTGGCGCGCGATCGACGCCCACGAGCTCGAGCGCGGGCGCAGCGAGGAGCGACCGCGCGTAAAGCTGGCGTCCCGCGACGAGTTGCTGGCCGCAGCCAAAGCCACGAGCCCCGCAACAGCGCGTTCCTGAGCCGGCCGGGCCGAGCAGGCGGCGAGCAACCTGCTAAGCGGCCTGCGCCTCCGGCAGCCGCGCCCGCTCCTCCCGGGCGGCCTCCACGCCCATGTAGGGGAGCAGGGAGGAGTAGATCAGGTCCGGCAGCAGCCGAGGCAGCTCCTGGATCTCGCCGCGCAGCACGCGGGTGTAGACCACCTCGTAGATCCCGCCCACCACGGTCTCCGCCGTCAGCGGCGGAGGGATCTTCCCTTCCAGCAACTCCTCCGCCTTCGAGTGGATCAGAGCGGCGAAGGCCCGCATCGTGTCGTTTCGGCGCTTGATCGCCTCCGGGCCCGCCGCCAGCACCTCCACGATGCACATCCGGGCGAACGCCGGCTCCGAGGCCGCGAACTCGAGGAAGGCCCGTAGTCCGGCAGCGCACTGGTCCGCGAACGTGTCCGCCGCCTCGACCGCCGTCACAACCTGCTCCACGAGCTGCGCCGACACCGCGTCGTAGGCGGCCAGGAACACGTCCTCCTTGTTCTTGAAGTGCTCGTAGAACGTCCGCCGCGACACGCCCGCCGTCACGATGAGGTCCTCGACGCTCATCTCCGAGTAGCTGGCCGCGCTCGTCACGTAGGCCACGGCCGACAGGATCCGCTCGCGCTGGTTGCTCACCACGAAGCTGCGGGGCAGGCCGTGCCGGCCCGGAGGCAGCTGGTGTGGCTGGCGCTTGTCCCTTGAGTCCTTTGGGGCCACGTCCAAATGGAACATAGCTGTCTCCTGACCGGCCGCCAAGGGGGATCCGTCGTCGGCTCAGGATTTCTTAAAGACTCGCTCGTTTCTCGCCCCGATATCTACTACTCACGGTCGATCTCCCCTCCTTAAGTAGGTAATAGACCTTGCCAGACGGAATACCCTAAACA
>JBKGUS010000158.1:0-5903 GCA_046462295.1 Thermoleophilaceae bacterium
GTCGACGTACGCCGTGGACGCCTCCCAGAGCGCCGTGGGCGTCAACGCCGCCACGGCGGCCGCGACCAGCCCCACGCGCCGTCCCCCCGAGCGCGAGCCGAGCTCGTAGGTCGCAAGGGCGAGCAGGACCCAGAAGCCGAAGTGGATGAGCTTCGCCACGACGGCGCTCCCGAAGGCGAGCCCGTAGGCGAAGAGGAGCTCAGCGCCCATGGGATACAGGGAGACGTACTCGCAGCGATCGTCGACGAGCGAGCCCGCGTCCAGGTAGCGCTGCGGGAAGTCGAGGTGATACCAGAGCGCGTCGTACTCAACCTCGGGCGCGAGCGCGGCGACCAGCGCGAAGCCGCCGCCGGCCGCGATCAGGGCCAGCAGCGCGACGGCGATCGGGTCCGCCGGCGCGGCCGGCAGTCGAAAGCGTGGACGAATGCGCGCGCGGTCCACCAGGGCGGCCAGAGCCCCACTCGCCACGACGGCGATCAGCGCCGCGGGGCGCAGCAGGCCGAGCGGCGACAGGGCCAGCGCGACGGCGGTGAGGGTCCCGAGGCCGAGGCCCAATGCGGCGAGGAATGACTCCAGGCCGGCTCCGGGCCGCGCCGTGCGCAAGCCCGGAAGCCGCAGCATGAGCCGGCCGATGCCCCAGGCGGCGAGCCCGACGGCGGCCGCCGCGGCCAGCCGCGGCAGCGCCACCAGCAGAGCGGGGGAGGCGCCCGGTTCCGGGAGCGAGGAGTCGGCCAGCTCGCGCAGGCCGGCCCGCGCTCGCGGTGCGAAGTACACCGCCGCGACGGCCCCCAGCCAGACGAGCACCGCTCCACCGGCCAGGGCCCCTGGCCGCCTTCTCAGCGCAGCACCTCCCAGCGGTGCGGCGGGCGGAAGACGCCCTTGTCGCTCTGCGAGCCGACTACCTTGAGCGGGTAGGCCTGCCAGTGGAAGTCGTAGGCGAACTCCCAGTCGGGCCGGTACACGCCGACGTCGATCAGGTAGTCGCCCGGCAGCAGGTCGAGCCGCTCGAACTCGAGCTCCACGCCCAGCTCCCCCTCGACGGTGCCCAGGCGGAGCCCGCTCGCCTCGGTGCTCGTGTCGTAGCACACCACGCCGTCGGCGGCGCGATGGATCGCCACCCCCACGATCGGGTCGTTGATGGCGCCTCCGCGCGCGGTCAACCGCAACGAGATCCGCAGCGCCCGCCCGCTCGTCAACTCGGACAGCTCGGCACCCTCCACACTCAACATGCGGACCGCGTCGATGGTCATCTCCTGCGTGCCGAAGCGGTTGCGTCGCAGCTCGAGCGTGCCCCCGCCGTCCGCCTCGATCGCCGGCGTTCGCGCAAGCGTCGCCGAGGCCATCGCGTTGCGATACTCGTCGACCACGCGGCTCGCCTCCCCCTTGCCGCGCACTCCGCCGGCCTGTAGCCAGAGCGCCCGGTCGCACTCCGCCTCGACCTGCTCGAGCCCGTGCGAGGCCATGATCAGCGTCATGCCGCGGGCACGCATCTCGCGCAGGCGATCCATGCACTTCCGCTGGAAGCGGATATCCCCCACCGCGATCACCTCGTCGATCAGCAGCACCTCGGGCTCGAGCTGCGCCACCACGCCGAATGCCAGCCGCAGCTTCATGCCCTCGCTGTAGGTGCGAACCGGGGCGTCGGCGAACGCCTCCAGCTCGGCGAAGTCGAGCACGGCGGGTATCAACCGGCGTGCGTCGGCGCGACGCCAGCCGTTCACCACCAGTGCGGTCATCGCGTTCTCCCTGCCTGTGAGCTCCAAGTCGAACCAGCTGTCGAAGGACAGCACCGAGGCGGTCCGGGCGGGCAGCCGGATTCTGCCGCGGTCGATCCGCCCGAGACCGGAGGCAAGCCGCAACAGCGTCGACTTCCCGGCGCCGTTCTGGCCGATCAGGCCGACGCCCTCGCCGCGCTCGGCCTCGAGCGAGACGTCGCGCAGCACCCAGCGCCGGTCGGAGCCTCGCGCGAGGAGCGGGACCCGCCGGCTGACGATCCCGCGCAGTGTTCGGCTCCCCGCCGACCAAGCCGGGTACGACTTCCATACGCCCTCGAGCTGGACGGGCGGGGACCTCACAGCTCGTCCACGAAGCCCGGCCGTAGACGCCGGAACACGAGCAGCCCGGCGACCGCCAGAGCGACGCTGGCCGCAACGGTCGCGGAGAACTGCACGGCGCCCGGGAAGTCCTCTCCCAGCAGCACGGCGCGGTAGCTCTCGATCAACGTGCCCAGCGGGTTGAGCTCCAGGACCCAGCGGTACTGGTCCGGGACCGCTCGCAGGCCGTAGAAGACCGGGGTCACGTAGAACAGCAGCGTCAACCCGACCGCCACCACGTTCGAGACGTCGCGCAGATAGACGGTGAGCGCCGAGCACAGCCAGGCCACGCCGCACATCAGGACGAGCTGGATGACGAGCAGGGGCGCGAACAGCACCGCCTCGGGCCCGAGGTCCCCAGCCACGGCGAGCATCACCACGAGCACGGGCAGCGCGAGCAGGACGTCGACGAACGGCACCGCGACGGAGACCACGGGCACGACGGAGGTCGGGAAGCCCGGCTGGAAGACGAGGTGACGCTGAGAGATGAGCGACCGCGTGGCGTCGGACACGCCGCCGCTGAACCACGTGAAAGCGATCAGGCCGCTGAAGACGAACACCGGGTAGTTCTCGATGCCGAGATCGAACACGGAGGAGAAGATGAAGACCAGGACGCCCAGCTGGGCCAACATGCGAGCGAGCGGCCAGGCCCAGCCGAGCAGCGTCCAGCGGTGGCGCGAGCTGAGCTCCCGTTGGGCGAGGTGGACGACCAGCTCGCGCAGGTAGCCCAAGCGGCCCGGCGCGAACGGCGCCGTCCAAGTCCTGTGAGAGAGTGTCGTCACGTGAGTCGGGGGTTCCGGTCGCTGAGGCCGTCCATCAGCCTAAGGGTCGGCACAGTCGAGATCGGCCAGCCGCTGGACGGGCTTGACCTCCCCGAGCTCGGCACGAGCCGCGAGTGGCGGCTCGTGGCGACTGTCGATGGGGAGCCGGTCGCCCACCTCCGCGTGCCCGAGCCGGGCGCCCTCGACGGCGACGGCTACCTGCGCGCCACCGTCCTGGCCGCTGCCGACCAGCCGCTGCGCCGCCGGGCGCTGGCCCGCTCGCTGGGCGAGCGCATGGGCGTGCCGGACCCGGCGCGGAGCCGCCACGACGTCAGCGTGGTTGTCTGCACCCACCGCCGGCGCGACCATTTGCGCGACTTCCTGCGTGCCGCCACGGCGCTTGAGCCCGCACCCGCCGAGCTCGTGGTGGTGGACAACGCCCCCTCCCCCGGCGAGGACTGCCGGGAGCTGGTCGAGGAGGCCGGCGCGCTCTACGTGCGCGAGGACCGGAAGGGGCTGAACAGCGCGCGCACCGCGGGCATCCGGGCGGCGTCCGGCGAGCTCGTGGCCTTCACCGACGACGACTGCCTTCCCCCGCCTCGCTGGCTGGCCGCATTGGACGAGCTGTTCGACGACCCCAATGCAGGCGCTGTGACCGGCCCGGCATTTGCGGCCTTCCTCGAGACTCCCAGCCAGGCGCGCTTCGAGGAGGTGGCGAGCTTCGTGCGCCGGCTGGAGCGGCGCCGCTTCGACTTCACGACGATCTCGCCGGCCGACGCCAACCACACCGGCGCGGGGGCGAACATGATCGTGCGCCGCTCGCTCCTCCTCGAGCTCGGCAACCCCTTCCCGCCCGAGCTCGATGCCGGCACGCCCACGGAGTCGGGTGGCGACCTGTACGCGCTCTACCGGATCCTGGCCGCAGGTCGGCGGATCGTCTACGACCCGCGCGTCTTCACCTACCACGCGCACCGCGGCGAGCCGAGTGCGCTCCATCGCGCGGTCTACGGCTACGGCGTGGGCCTGTCGGCGGTGACCGCGAAGCTGCTCATCGAGGAGCGCGAGCTCGCGGCCCTTCGGATCTGGCGCTGGCTCGTGGAGCAGTACGCGGAGGCGGTCGTGCGCGGGCTCACCGGGAACCTCGATCCGCTGGGGGTCCGGCTGGCCTGGGACTACCTGCGTGGCGGACTGGCCGGCCCGGCCGCGTGGGTGCGCTCGCGCCGGGAGCACGGTCGCGCTCGCCCCCTTGCACCACCGCCCAGCGTGCAGGAGACCCCCACGACCACGTCGGCGCACGTGCCCGCGGGAGCCGCGTCCACGCCCGAGGTGAGCGCGATCGTGATCACGCACCGCCCGCCCGATATGGCCAGCCGCAGCCTCGCGGCGCTCACCGAGCAGGGCGCGGGGACGCCCCCGTTCGAGGTGGTGCTGGTGGACGACTCGCCCACGGGGCTCACCCGCGGGCTCGAGCCCCCCGAGGGGCTGTCCTTCCGGCGCGTCGAGACCGGCGGCATCGGCGCCGCCGGGGCGCGCAACGCGGGCGTCGAGGCGTCGCAGGCGCCGGTGCTGCTCTTCCTCGATGACGACCTGATCACCGGCCCCGGGCTGGTCGCGCGCCACGCCGAGCTTCATCGCGAGGCGCCGGACCGGGTGGTGGTCGGCTACTCGCGGCCCCTCCCGGCGCTGCGCACCCAGGCCGCCCTGTCGGCTTCACTCTGGTGGGAGGATCACTTCCGCGCGAAGCGGGACGCCCTGGCTCCCACCTTCGTGGACGTCCTCAGCGGCAACATGTCCGTACGCCGCCCGACGTTCGCGCGCGTTGGGCCCTTCGACCCCGGGTTCGGTCGCTGGCGCCGCGAGGACTGGGAGTGGGGAATCCGAGCCCTCCAGGCGGGGATCGAGCTGCGCTACGCGCCCGACGCGCGTGCCGACCACCGCTTCGTCCTCACGACCCGCGGCAGGCTGGCCGCGGCGCGGGCCGAGGGGCGCGGTGACGCGCTGCTGCTGGAGCGCTACCCGTTCGTACTCCCCTCCGTGCACGCCGGGAGAACCGTGCCCCTGCGCGGGCGGCGCGCGCGGATCTTCCACGAGCTGCTCGAGCGGGAGAGGGCCCGCGCTCTCGCGGCGGTTTGGCTCGACCTGCTTGAGCGGCTCCGCTCGCGCAGGACGTGGGGACGCTGGTGGAACATCGCCCAGGCTGGGGCCTACGAGCAGGGCTTCGCCGAGGGCGCCGGCGATCGGGCGGCCGCCGCGGCGCGGGTCCCGGTGCTGCCGGTGGAGCTCGGCGCGAACGAGCCCCTGCCCCCGCCGGGAGCGAGCGCCCCGGTGCTCGACCTGCGCGTCGACGGGAGCCGGGCGGCCCTCGTCCTGCCCGCCGACGGCCACTGGAACCGAGCTCTCGCCGAGCAGGCCGCCAACACCGTGCCGCCGTGGGCGCTCGACCGCACCGATGCGCTGGCCCCGCCGGCGGGCGCCCGACCGGAGGCCGGCCCGACCATCGACGTCGTCCCGCTCGAGTCCGACGACGCGGGCGGGTGGCGGACGGTGGACGGTGCCCTGCGCGCCTCGAGGGAGACGATCGTGGCCGTGGTCCTGCCGGGCACCGAGGCGTCCCAGCGCTGGCTCGACATGGCGGCTGAGCCGTTCGCCGCGGCGCGGGTCGCGGCGGTGTTCGGGACCGTCAACCCGCGAGGGGCGTGCTGGCCGGCCCGGATCCTGGCCCGCCCGCCGGTCGCCTCCCCGTACGGGGCGATCGGCAGGCCGCCGTCCTTCCTGCTCCTGCGACGCGAAGCGTGGCTCGGCTCGGGCGGCTTCGGTCTCGCTGCGCTCGAGCTGGGCGGCTTGGCGCCCGTGCTCGAGGCGGTCGAGCGGCTGCTCGCCGCCGGACTGCTCGTGGCGGAGCGAGACGTGCCCGGGCGGGCCCCGGTCTTGTCGGATCGGCGCCGGATCAGCGCCCAGGCGGCGCTCATCGCCGCCGCCGCCGGCGAGCGCGGCTGGGCGTGGGCACTGCGCCGGGCGACCACCCCGGCGCTGCTGCGCATGGCCGAGC
>JBKGUS010000159.1:0-6456 GCA_046462295.1 Thermoleophilaceae bacterium
AGAGCAGCTTCAGCGCGTTCACGAGCGTCTCGACGTCCTCGCGCGCGGGCGTGTAGTCGATGTCGACGCCGCCGGTGAGCGCGGGCCGCAGGCGGGTCGTCCCCTTCGTGCCGACCAGCACCCCGGCGGCGGTGAGGTGCCGGAAGCGCCGCATGTTCTCGCGGTGGTCGTCGAGCCAGCCGGGCATGTTGAGCGCCTGGCTGACCACCGGGTTGAACCAGCTCTCCATGACGAACCCGCTGCCGGCCTCCGGCTGGAGGTAGTGCGAGATCTGGACGCCGTCGAACGAGTCAAGCACGTCATCGAAGTCGGCGGTGATCGGCGAGCCCATGTTGAAGCAGACGTCGCGCCCGGCTCGTCCCTTGGCGATCCTGCTCTCCATCAGGAGCCAGCTGGAGGCGATCGCCCCGGCCGAGACCACGTTGGTGTTCGCCTTCACGCGCAGCTTGCGGCCGTCGCTCAGGCGCGCCTGCACCGCCTCGGCACGTCCGTTCCGGGTCTCGATCTTCTCCGCACGGCACTCGGGGAGGATCCGGAGGTTCTCCACCCCGAAGCGCTCCTGGCCCTCGGGCAGCACCTTGTCGAGCATGGACAGCTTCGTGCCGTAGGGGCAGCCGATGTTGCAGTAGCCGCTTCCGGGGCAGTTCGAGATGTTCGTCGCCACCACGTCGACCTCGTTCGGCGGCCCGGTGAGCCCGAGCGCCTCTGCGCCCTCCACGAACTTGTCCGCGCCGCGCTGCAGGTGCGGGCTCGGCGGCCGGCCGATCCCGAGCCATCTGCGCACGCTCGCGAACGACTCCGCCAGCTTGGCGTCGTCCAACCCGGCGCCGTGCTTCGGCCCGTTCCAGCGCCGCAGCACGTCGTCGGGTAGGTCGAAGCAGACCGCGTTGTTCACGACGGTCGACCCGCCCACGCACATGCCCTGCAGCACCTGAAAGCTGAAGTCGCGCGAGAGCTGGAGCGCGCCGTCCGCGTAGAGGTTGGAGATCTGCTTGACCTCGTCCTCCTCGAACTCAGAGGGGTGCAGGTGGAGACCCCGCTCGAGCACCAGCACGCGCCTGCCCGCCTCCGCTAGCCGGTAGGCGACGATGGCGCCCGCGGCGCCGCTTCCCACCACCACCGCGTCGGCCTCGATGGTGTCGCCGTTCAGGTCCGCGTGCGCCACGCAGTCGAGCCGCGGGAGGGTCTTGGGGACCTGCCTGAGCTCCTCGTCGAACCGGTCGCGCTCCGTGAACGGCCTGTAGCCGACCGAGTCGAACGTCCTCGGGTCGCCGTAGTAGCCGAGGTAGGCCATCTGCGACGAGAGGCGGAACATCGCCTGTATCAGCCGGCGCGCGAGGTGGACCCGGCGGTAGGCGATGTCGCGGATGAAGCGCTTCTCGACGAACTCCCGGCGCGCGTCGCGCTTCATCCGCGGGAAGGTCGGCTTGAGGAAGCGCAGCGGATAGAGCCAGAGCCCGAGCAGCGCGACCTTCACGACCCACTTCCGCTGCGCCCGGAAGGTGCCCATGTAGCGGTCGACGTTCCCCGCCACCTCGTCCGGCGCCAGCCGCTCGGAGTCGACCACCACCTCCGCCAGCGCGGCGAGGGCCTTAAACGCCGGCCGCGGCAGGAAGCGCTTGGCCGGCCGCGCCGGGTCGGACGGCCGCGGCGCGGCCGCCTCGATGGGGGCTGAGATCCTGATTGCGCGACTGTATGGCGCGGCCGCGACGGATAGCAACCGCTGGGCGGCCGCTACCGCTCAGGCCGACACGCCGTACGCCTCCGTGAAGGCGTCCTGGGCGTAGGCGAGCGACGCGTAGCCGAAGCCCTTGTCCCCCCAGCCGGTGCCCCAGCTGTTGCGGACGATGAAGCGGTCGGGCGTATAGCCGACGAGCGCCACCGCGTGGCCGCCACGGGCGGTCTCGGGCCTGTAGGCGTCGAGCTTGCCCGAGTTGGTGCTCGCGTCGTACCAGGTGCGGTCCACGTCGAGCCGCGTGAGGATCGGCCCCTTGGTGGCGAGCCAGCGCCTCCACTCGTCGATGTCGCTCGGCCGCTGCAGGCTGAGGTTGAAGTAGCTCGAGATCTTGAACTGCGCGGCGCGCGCGTAGAAGGCCTGCTCCTCCCCCGTGAACAGCTTGCCGGAGGCGAACGGCAGCACCTGCTCGCGCACGGCGCCGTACTTGCGCGAGACGTCGAGGGCGGCCTTCAGGCTCGTGCCGGCCACCTCGATGAATGTGGTGGGCGCGGAGAAGAACTGGTCGGTCTCCTTGGAGGCCATCCAGGTGAAGCGCGGCGCGAGCTTCTCGGTCTGCTTCAGCCGGCCGGCCTTGACGAAGTGCCAGCGCAGCACGGCGTCGGCGGTCGCCCAGCCGACGCAGGATCCGCTCCCGCCCTGGTCGCCGACCTTCCACCACGCCGTGCGCAGGTCCTTCGAGGCAGGGATGGCCGCCCTGCGCGGCGCGGCCAGCAGCCCGGCCTGGTCGGCGTGCTCCATCCGCCAGTCGCGCTCGGTGTCGCGCGACGGCATGACGTTGAGGATCCTCTTGACCTGCTTGGCCTTCGGCATTCTGGGCGCCTCCGCGGTTGTGGGGGATGCGGTGAGGAGGTCATTCTTTCCGGCATGGCGGACAACGATCAATACGCGGACCTGGTCTTCGAGGGCGGCGGGGTGAAGGGCATCGGCCTGGCCGGCGCCTACGCGGCGCTCAGCGAGAGGGGGTTCGAGCCCAAGTGCGTGGCCGGCACCTCGGCCGGCGCGATCACCGCTGCGCTGGTGGCCGCCGGGTACAGCTCCACCGAGCTCGACGAGATCCTGCTCAAGCTGCCCTTCGCAGACTTCAAGGACCCCGACTGGTGGGACAAGGCCGGCACGCCGGGCAAGCTCGTCAGCCTGATCCGCGAGAAGGGGATCTACGAGGGCAAGTTCTTCCGGGACTGGATCGCACGGCTGCTCGAGGCCAAGGGGGTCACGCGGTTCGGCGACGTCGCCTTCGAGAAGGACGACGAGCCGGAGAAGGGCTACCGGCTGAAGGTGATCGCCTCGGACGTGACCCACCGGCGGATGCTCGTGCTGCCGGACGACGCCGCCCACCTGGGCCTCGATCCCGACGAGCTCGAGATCGCCTACGCGGTCCGGATGAGCATGTCGATCCCCGTCTTCTTCGAGCCGGTGGTGCACGAGAACCCGGAGACCGGCAGCGAGCACCTCATCGTGGACGGCGGGATGCTGTCGAACTTCCCGGTCTGGCTCTTCGACGCCAAGGGGCGCGAGCCGCGCTGGCCGACCTTCGGGCTGATGCTGGTGGAGCCGGACCCGAAGGTGCCGCTCGGCCACCGCATCGGGGGCGACGACCACGGGGTGCCGCGCGGCTCGCTGATCGACTACCTGAAGAGCCTCGCCTCGACGATGATGGCCGCGCACGACCGGCTCTACCTCGAGAACGCGACCTTCGCCCGCACCGTTCCGATCCCGACGCTGGGGGTCGGCACCACCGAGTTCGACATCGCGCCCAACCGCGTGCAGTCGCTGTACGAGTCGGGCCACGGGGCGGCCCTGTCCTTCCTCGACGACTGGGACTTCGAGGCGTACATCGAGGAGTTCAGGCGGGGCCGCGAGCCGGCCGGCCGCCGGGAGTTGCTCCGCACCACTTGACGCCGCCGGACCGGGGGTCATAGTTACGGACATCACGAGCCTTGGCCCGCTCGAACACCACCCTCGAAGGAGGCCCCCACTATGCCGTTGAATCGCGTGGTCGCGTTGGCAACGCCGCTGTTCGCTGCGGCCGCGGGCTGGGTAGCCACCTGGCTCGCAGACAACGTCCCGGGCGTGTCGATCGACCAGGGCGCGCTGGAGGAGATCTTCATCGCCGGGGCGCTGGTCGCCCTCGCGCCGGCCGCTCAGTGGCTGAACGGCTGGCAGAAGTGGGAGGCGCGCCAGGCGGAGGCTCAGCAGGCGCTCGAGATCGCCAATGCGGCACCGCCCACGCTGATCGCCGTCGAGGCCGACACCGACGTGGGCTTCTTCGACGAGTCCGGTGAGTTCGACGAGCTGGACGAGCTGGACGCGCTCGAGGACCTGGACGACCTCGAGGAGGAGCTGCTGGCCGAGGAAGAGGCGCCGGCGCCGGCGGGGGGTTGAGCATGGCGTCGCCGAGGCTGATCGAGCGCCTCCGCGCGGAGGGCGTCCTCCGGCCGCAGGCGGTCGTGGAGGAGGCTAAGCGCGCCGGGCTGCGGCTGCCGCTGGCGTGCGCCCTGCTCGAGAAGGAGTCGGGCGGAGGACGCAACGTGTTCGGACACGACCCGACCATCTTCGTGGGTGCGGGCGAGGTAACCCGCGCCAAGTATCGCGAGTACAAGAAGCGGCGCGTGGCCAGCGGGAACCGGCAAATGCAGGGCGTCGGGCCCTGCCAGCTGACCTGGTGGGAGTTCCAGGACACGGCCGATCGCGAGGGCGGCTGCTGGCGGCCGGAGGTCAACATGCGGGTGGGCTTCCGCCATCTCGTGGCGCTGATCAACCAGCACGGCGAGGCCGACGGGGCGCGCCGGTACAACGGCAGCGGCGCCGCAGCCGAGGCGTACAGCCGTGACCTGCTCGCGAAGGCGCGGATCTGGGAGGCCAAGCTGGCCGGTCACGTGGTGCCCGCTCCTTCCGGTCCGCGGCTGGTGCGCCGCGGCGATTCGGGCGAGCTCGTGGAGCGGATCACGAAGCGGCTCTCGGCCGTGCACTCGCGGCGGACCGGGAAGCCGTACCTGGACGGCGCCCGGCGGCGCTTCGATTCCGAGGCGGAGGCCGCGCTGAAGGCGTTCCAGCGGGAGCACAAGCTGGACGCGGACGGCGTGTTCGGGGCAAAGAGCGCCCGCGCCCTGAACCGGGCGGTGGAGCTGGAGCGCGAGCGGCGCCGGCGTGAGCGCGCAAAGCCGGAGCCCGCGCGGCGCGAGCCCGCTCGGCGCGAGCCGGCGCGGCGCGACCTCGCACGGCGCGACCCGGCACGGCTGACCGAGCTCGTCGGCGCCGTCCGGCTTCGCGACGCCCAGACCGACCGCTCCTGGCAGGAGCTGGCGGCGTATGGCAGCCGGCGGCGCCGGCTGCTCGAGGAGCTGCGCGGCCGGGGCGGCGAGCGCGGCGAACGTGTCGGTATCTCCGACCTCGCCACCGTCCTCCTCCGCATCGAGGACAAGTTGGAGGCGCTCGTCGAGATCGAGCAGGCCGAGGCGGCCGCGCAGGAAGTGCCGGAGCCTGTGGCGGTGGGAGCGGCGGAAGCGGCCCCGGCTAAGTCGGGGTCCACAGGGCAAGCGACTAACGGAGACGAGCCGCCTCCGAACGCCCCACCCGCCCCGCGTCGGGTGAAGGTGACGGACCTCTCCGACGAGGAGCTGGAGCGGCGTGTCGAACGTCTCGACCAGGCGATCGGCGCCATTCGGATGGTCCTGATCGCGCGGTACGCGCGGGCCGAGAAGGAGCTCGTCGACCTGCTTCCGAGGACGGAGCCGAAGAAGCCGGAGCGGCCGCCGACGCCGAAGCGACGGCAGGAGCGCCCGCCCGCTCCCAAGCCGAAGCCGCGACCGCCCCGGCGCCCGCGCCCCAAGCCCACCACGCTCACCGCCGACGAGGTCCGCCGCCTTCAGAAGGGCCTCAACCGGTTCACCGAGCGCTACTTGGAGGGCGTCGGCCCGATCATCGTCGACGGCATCAAGGGCCACGCCACCGCGCGCCGGATCATCACTGTGAAGTACCACCTCGGCTACACGAGCAAGGCCCAGCGCTCGGCCACCGTCAAGCCGGAGTTCGTCCGCCGGATGCGCCACCCCCGCTCCGCGCGCTACTCGACCCCGGCGATGCTCGCCCGCGCCTTCGCCCGCCGCGCCAAGCAGCGCAAGGCGGCGAAGGCGTCGGCGGCACCGCGCAACGGCGTGGCCATGTTCGACGGCCGCCCCGTCGCCGCCTGGCTCAAGCCCTACCTCGACTGGGCGCGCCAGAACGGCTGGAAGGGCACGCTCAACAGCGGCTTCCGCGATCCGGCGTACTCGGAGAAGCTCTGCATGTCGATGTGCGGGGCGCCGAGCTGCCCGGGCCGCTGCGCCGGGCGCGCGTCGAACCACGCCGGCAACTCGAACCCGGCGGGCGCGATCGACGTGAGCGACTACGTCACGTTCGGCCAGCTCATGCGGAGGTGTCCCTACTCGCCGCGGATCTTCAACGCGCTGGGAGCCCAGGACCCGGTCCACTTCTCGGCCAGCGGCAGATAGGGCGCCGCGCGCACGCGGCCATCGGCCATCCGCAGCTGCTGCCGCGGCGGGCGGCCGAGCTTGAAGAGGACCCGGTCCAGCGCCCGCGCGGGGGCGAATAGGTCCGGCTCGCGCAGCCGCCAGACGTCGCACCGCTCGGCATCCGAGCCCGACCGCTCGAGGATCGCGTTCACCGCGCGCCGGGCGGCCTCGTTGGCTCCCTCCATGGTCGCGAGGTCGGTGTGCGTG
>JBKGUS010000160.1:0-4840 GCA_046462295.1 Thermoleophilaceae bacterium
CGCGGGGCGCTACCTGAGCCGCGACGACCGGCCGGCGGCGCCCCGCGTGATGGACCTCGGCTGCGGGCAGGGCGACTCCGTCGACCTCTTCCGCCGCCTCGACCCGGCCGTACGCTGGGTGGGCGTCGACCTCGAGCGCTCACCCGAGGTCGACGAGCGCGTGCGCGACGACGCCGAGTTCGTGACGTTCGACGGGATGACCCTGCCGTTCGAGGACCGCAGCTTCGACTTCGTCTACTGCAAGCAGGTACTGGAGCACGTGCGCCACCCCGACCCGCTGATCCGCGAGGTCGCGCGCGTGCTGGCGCCGGGCGGCTGGTTCGCGGGCTCGACCTCGCAGCTCGAGGCGTTCCACTCGCGCAGCACGTTCAACCACACGGCGTACGGCGTGACGCTGATGGTCGAGGAAGCGGGTCTCGAGATGGTCGAGCTGCGTCCGGTGATCGACGGCCTGACGCTCGTGACCTGGCGCACCATCGGGCTGCCGAACTTCTTCTACCGCTGGTGGGGACCGCGCGAGTCGCCGCTTAACCGCGTGATCGAGCTGGCGGGGCGAGCGAGGCGGCTGGACGCCCGCACGCGCAACCAGATCAAGCTCACGCTCTGCGGGCAGTTCGCGTGGCTGGCGCGCTCACGCCTCTGAGTACTCGCCGAACTCCTCGCGCATCACGCCGCACACCTCGCCGAGGGTGGCGCGCTCGGCCAGCGCCGCGCGCATCGGCACGAGCAGGTTCTCGGTGCCCGAGCAGGCCGCCCGGAGCTCGTCGAGCTTCGCCTGCACGGCGTCGCCGTCGCGGTCCTCCTTGAACGCCTTCAGCCGCTCCACCTGCTGGCGCTCGGACTCAGGGTCCACCCGCAGCGTCTCGACCTCGTCGATCGACTCGGTCACGTACTCGTTCACGCCCACGACGATGTCCTGCTTCTGCTTGTAGCGCTCCTCGTAGCCCCAGGCGGACTCCTCCACCTCGGCGCGGATGAACGGGATGCACTGCACCGAGCCGCCCATCTCGTCGACCTTGTCGATCAGCGCCTGGGCGGCCTCCTCGATCTCGTCCGTCAAGGCCTCCACGAAGTAGGAGCCCGCGAACGGGTCGGCCGTGTCGCCTGCACCCGACTCGTGGGCGAGGATCTGCTGGGTGCGCAGCGCGATCCGCGCGGCGGTCTCGCTCGGCAGGGCGAGCGCCTCGTCGAACCCGTTCGTGTGCAGCGACTGCGTGCCGCCGCAGACCGCTGCGAACCCCTGCAGGGCCACCCGCACGATGTTGTTGTGCGGTTGCTGCGCCGCCAGCGTCACGCCGCCGGTCTGGGTGTGGAAGCGCAGCTTCAGCGAGCGCTCGTCGGTCGCCCCGAAGCGCTCGCGCATGATGCGCGCCCACATCCGCCGCACGGCGCGGAACTTCGCGACCTCCTGGAACACGTTGTTGTGACCGTTGAAGAAGAAGGCCAGCCGTGGCGCGAACTCGTCCACCTCGAGCCCGGCGTCGATCGCGGCCTGCACGTAGGCGATCGCGTTGGCGAGCGTGAAGCCGACCTCCTGCACGGCCGAGCAGCCCTTCTCGCGCATGTGGTAGCCGGAGATCGAGATGGTGTTCCACTTGGGCACGCGCTCGCGGCAGTAGGCGAACAGGTCGGTGGTGAGGCGCATGGCCGGCACCGGCGGGTAGATGAAGTTCCCGCGCGCGATGTACTCCTTGAGGATGTCGTTCTGGGTGGTGCCGCGCAGCTGGTGCGACTCGACCCCCTGCTCCTCGCCGAGCAGCTCGTATAGGAGCAGCAGCACGGCGGCCGGCGCGTTGATCGTCATCGACGTCGAGACCTCGCCGAGCGGGATCTGGTCGAACACCCGGCGCATGTCGTCGATCGTGTCGATGGCCACGCCCGTGCGGCCGACCTCGCCCATGCAGAGCGGGTCGTCGGAGTCTCGGCCGAGCTGGGTGGGGAGGTCGAACGCCATCGAGAGCCCGGTGGAGCCGTGCTCGATCAGGTAGCGGAAGCGCTGGTTCGTCTCGGTGGCGGTGGCGTAGCCGGCGTACTGGCGCATCGTCCACTTGCGCCCGCGGTACATGTCGGGGTGGATCCCGCGCGTGAAGGGGTAGCCGCCGGGTTCGCCGAGCCGCCCCTCGAGCCCCGGCTTTACGTCCTCCTCGGTGTAGACGTGCTCGACCTCGATGCCCGAGTCGGTGAAGCGGCGCGGGTCGTCCGGTCCGACGACCGGCGCGATGCTCGGTCTATGGTCAGGCGTGGTGGCCATCAAGAGAGAAGGATACGGTCGGGCGGTCCAGCTGTTGCTGGCGATGGTGCTGTTGATGTGGGGGCTCGAGGTGCTCGACACGGCGCTCGACCACCAGCTCGACGGCGGCGGCATCATCCCGCGCGAGGCTGAGGGGCTCGACGGCGTGATCGCGGCGCCCTTCCTGCACGTCGGCTTCGGCCATCTCCTGGCCAACACGCTGCCCTTCGTGGCGATGGGTCTCGTGATCGGGCTCGAGGGCCCCCTGCGCCTGCTCGGGGTGACGGCGATCGTGGCGGTGATCAGCGGGCTCGGCACCTGGCTGGTCGCGCCGGCCGACACGATCCACCTGGGCGCCAGCGGCGTGGTGTTCGGATACGCGACCTACCTCCTCGCGCGCGGCCTGTTCAACCGCCGCGCGGCCGAGATAGCGATCGGCGCCGTGGTGGCGGTCCTGTGGGGCGGGGCGCTGCTGGCAGGGCTCGAGCCGCAGGAGGGGATCTCCTGGCAGGGCCACCTGTTCGGCGCGATCGGCGGAGTCGTGGCGGCCCGTGCCCTGAGCGAGCGGCGCGAGGCCGGGCGTAGCATCTGAGCTGTGGAGATCACGGTCCGCCTGTTCGCAATGCTGCGCGAGCGCGCCGGGGCGCCCGAGGTGACGCTCGAGCTGCCCGACGGCGCGCGGGTGAGCGATGCGATCGACTCGCTCGCCGGGCTCGCCGAGGGCCTGCCGCTCGTGATGGCGGTCAACCGCGAGTACGCCGACGCCGACCGCGTGCTCGACCCCGGCGACGAGCTCGCCCTGATCCCGCCCGTCAGCGGCGGCGAGACACGGGCGGCTCCCTGGGTCCGGGTGTGCGCGTCGCCGCTGTCGCTGGAGGAGCTGGTGGCGCGGGTGCGCCACTCGGGTGCCGGCGCGGTGGTCACCTTCAGCGGCGTGACGCGCGAGGTGGAACGGCTCGAGTACGACGCCTACGTCCAGATGGCGGAGGAGCGCATGACCGCGATCGCGACCGAGGCCGTGGAGCGCCACGGCCTCTGCGCGGCTGCCGTGGAGCACCGCGTCGGCGAGGTGCCGCTGACGATGCCGAGCGTGATCGTGGCCGTGTCCGCCCCCCACCGCGGTGAGGCCTTCGCGGGGGCGCGCGAGATCATCGACCGGGTGAAGGCCGAGGCGCCGATCTGGAAGAAGGAGATGGAGGGCGAAGAGGGCCGCTGGGTCGAGGGGACGGCGCCGCCGAACGGCTGATCAGCCCTGCAGCAGGTGGCCGCCGCCGGCCGCGGTCAGCGCGCCCGCCAGAGAGCCCAGCAGGAGGTCGCGAAGCTCGCCGCGCTCGAGGTCGTGGTGCTCGAGCCAGTCGAGGATCGCTCCGTCCATGAACCAGAGCCAGGCACGGGCAGCGGCGCGCAACCTGGGCGGAGGAGGGTCGCCCGCGCCGATCCCGTCGAGGATGCGCGCGGAGGTGCGGTCGCGCACCTCGTCGATCAGCGCGCCGACCTCCGGCACGCTGCCGGCGCTCTCGACCAGCTTGCGGTAGGCGACCTCGTTCTCCTCGATCCAGGCGAGGAAGGCGTCCAGGCTGCCCGCGAGGGCCTGGGCCGGCGGCAGATCCGGGTCCGGCTCCGTGCGGCGGCGTAACTCCTCGGCGGCCTGATGCAGCGTCGCGACGAAGTAGTCCTGCTTGCTCGGGAAGTAGTGGTAGAGCAACGCCTTCGAGATGCCGGCCTCACGCGCGATGCGGGCCATGGACAGCTCGCCGAACGAGTGCCGGGCGAACAGCTCGGTGCCGAGCTCGAGCAGCTGGCGGCGTCGCTCGTCGACCTGTAGGCGGGTGTAGGCAGGCTGCGCGATGCGGCTCAGACTAGCGGTTCTGTTGACCGATGGTCGATAGTGCGCTGCGTGGTGGCCTTCATCGGGCTCGGCCTGCTGCTCCTGGCCGGGGCGTTCGTCTGGCAGCGGCTGCGGCCGCGGGCGCTGCCGGACATGCGCGAGGCGTCGGAAGGGATCCGCTAGGCGCGCAGGATCGCGTGCAGCGGGGAGGGCGGCCCGTGGGCCAGGCCGAATCGGGCTGGCATGCGACGACTCGCTCTCCTCGCCCTGCTCGCGCTGGCCGCCCTCGCCCTGCCGGACGCGAGCGTCGCGTGCACGCTTTCCGACGATGACGACAGCGTGGCCGTGGCCGCGGCGGCAAGCAGCGGCGACGGGGGCGTGCCCGCCGGGTTCGACGGCGGCGACTCGGGCGGCACGCCTGCCGACTGGGACGGGGAGAGCTCGGGTGCGTCCACCCTCGCCGACGACGGGACGACCGCCCACGACGCGACGTCCGACTCGAGTGCCACGACGACGACCGGCTCCGACGACCCGACGACCGGCTCCGACAGTCTGACGGCGACGGGCGCCGGCGACGCCACGAGCGGCTCGGGCGGCGCCCTCGCGGCATCCGCGAGCGGCCCTTCGGCGGTGGCCGCGCAAGAGCCCACGCCCCAGCCGGAGGGCCCGGGCACGCAGCAGCCCGGCGACCCGGGCACGCAGCCGCCCCCGGTCGAGACCCCCACCGTGCCCGGCGCCGAGGCGCCCGCCGGGCAGGCCCCGGCCGGTGGGACGGGTGACGG
>JBKGUS010000161.1:0-5460 GCA_046462295.1 Thermoleophilaceae bacterium
AGGGGCTCACCGGGGACTCCGCCGACAACACCTACTTCGAGGTCAACCCGGAGATGTCGATGGGTCTGCCGGAGGCGGCCCGGGCAAGCGCCTAAGCGTGTAGAACCTGCCTGCGGCCTTAGAGCGCCCCTGCGGGGGCGCTCTGTTCTTGCTCCGAGTTGCACCTGCCCAAACCGTGCGGGCCGGGGTCGCGACCGTAAGTTCGATCGGAACGCCGAAGCGCTCCGCGAGCTCCGCATCCGCCTCCTCCGCGCTGGTACGGAAGAGCTCGGCGGGCATCAGCACCACACGCGCGAAGCCCGGCACCGCCCTTCTGCCTGCGACCGGCCCTTGTGGCGGAAACGACGCGCGGGGCGCGCCTCCGGCCCAGTGGCCGCCTGAACACCGAGAGCAGCTGGGTCCCCTCCTTGGCGGTCACCAGCGCCTTTTTATGCAACGGCCGCGAGTGTCACGTCCTGCGATGCGCCCGCGCGCATCGTTCCGGTCCGAAGGGGGTGGTCACCGATAAGAGGACTCGTCTGGGCTTCGGCCTGACCGCGTCGCAGCTCCGCGTTCGTTCCGCTTCCCTGAGCGGCCCCACTGGTAAGACGGCGCTGCGCTGGTGGACAACACCCACCCCCGCACGCTCCTCGACCCGCCCGCGGCGATCCTGATCCCGCCGGACCCGCTCGATCCCGGCCCGTACTGCATGAGCGTGCGCGGCACGGTGCACGGCGTAGGTAGCTTCGCGCACCGCTGGCCGTTCGTGACCGAGGGCTCCACCGCCGCGCCGCCGAGCGGCTGCGTGGCGCCGCCGGCGGCCGGGCTGCGACTGGTGTCGGCGAAGCCAAGTGGCTCGCGGGTGCGTGTGCGCGTGGGGGTCAACGCCCGGACGTGCGGCCGCCTCCGGGTGATCGTCAACGCCGGGTCCGGGCCGCGCCGCCTGTCGAAGGCGGGGCTCTCACGGCGCCAGGGCGGCTCGCGGGTGCACACCTTCGCAGGCACGATGCCCCCGACCGCGCCGGGCGCCCGCTGGGTGATCCTCGAGGTGCGCTATAGCCGTACCGACGGCGGCACCGACGCGCGGACGGGCAAGGCGCTGCCCATCCGCGGTTAGCTGCGCGAGGCGCTCGCTCAGCGCGCGGAGCGCGACCACGAGACGCCCTCTTCAGTCATCCGGAAGGCGCTCCGGAAGTACCTCCAAGTCGGCTAACCGCACGCGCCGCGACTTTCCCCCGGCGTAAGGGCACTCTCGCAAGCGCTACCGCTCCCATCGGAAAGCGGCACGCTGGTCGGGCTTGCCGGGGCGTCTGGTCTTTCGTCCGCAGCGAACGTCTCGCCCCTGATCACCGAGGCGCTCGCTTGTACGCCGAGGGAGATGCCCCGTCCGTCTGCGAGCGTCTGTTGGTGTCTTGGCCCCCTGGGCTCTACGCGGGTTGGCGGCGGCAATGTCTGCCCTTCACCTGAACGAGCGTGAGGGCCACGTCGACATCGGCGGACTCCTCGCCGGCTGCCGGGAAGAGGGCGCACTCGTCGGGTGTCTTGCAGCCACACGCCTTCGCGACCTCGAGCCAGCCCTTCATGGCCTTGGTGCGCTCGAGCAGCGCCTCGACCTCGCCGAGCTTTCGGCTCGAGAGCGAGCGCATCTGACCGCCCATGCCGTCGCCGCCGTCTACGCCCTGCACGAGCTCCTTGATCTCGTCGAGTTTGAAGCCGGCGCGCTGGGCGACTGCGATGAACGCCAGCTTGCCGAGTACGTCGCTGCGGTAGCGCCGCTGACCGTGTAGCCGATCCGGCTGTGGGAGCAGGCCGATCGACTCGTAGTAGCGGATCGACGACGTGGCGACACCCGCTCTCCGCGCCACCTCGCCGATCGTCAGTTCTGGCCAGTCATTCATGCCGCGAGGCTTGACTTAAAGCCTCCTTCAAGGCCGATCGTAGTCGCGACACGGTGGGACCACAATTACAGGAGGAGGAAGCATGACCGTGAAGTCAGCCACCAGGTTCGACCTCGAGGCCTTCAAGCGCGCCTACGAGGACTGGGACATCGAGCGGCTGGTCGGCCTCTACGCCGACGACGTCGAGCTCGTCCAGATCGACCGCGACAATCCGCCGAGCGCCCCGCGCGTGCGCCATGGCAGAGAGGTGGTGAAGGGCATGTTCGAGCACTGCGCCGCCGCCGGTGTCCAGGCGACGGTGGAGAACGCGGTCACGGGAGAGGACCGCGCCGCCGCCACCGTCACCTGCGAGTTCCCGGGCGGGCGCAAGGTCATCGCCAACGCGATCCTCGAGCTCCGGGACGGTCGCATCGTCCGCGAGCGCGAGGTCGTGGCAGGCGATCCGAAGCAGTGAGCAGAGCGCTACCCAGAGCGCGAGCTGCGAGGCGCGCCTGACCCACCAAAGAGGAGGTAGACAATGCCGAAGGCATCGAGAGAGACCGCTTCCGAGCATGAGACGGTCGAGGGCTACGAAGGGCACTTCGAGCACTTCGACGGCGGCTGGACCGTCGGTTTTGAGACCTACACCCGGGACGCCGACCTATCCCCCTTCTTCAAGGGGCTGCCCAACGACGAGTGCCAGTGCGAGCACATGGGCTACGTGGTCAAGGGCAAGGTGGCCTTCCGATCGGGTGACCGAGAAGAGGTCTTCGAAGCCGGCGACGCCTACTTCGTCGGCCCGGGCCACACCCCGGTCCTCTACGCCGGAACCGAGGTGGTGGAGTTCAGCCCCACCGAGGAGCTCGGCCGGACGATGCAGATCGTGACCAAGAACATCGAGGAGATGGAGTCGGCGTCGTCCTAAGCGCGTGCCCGGGCGCCCGCGTTGCGGGTGCCCGGGCCTCGATGGCCACCCCGCGGGGAAGTCTCAGAATCCCGCTTCGCGCAACAAGCGAGTGTCCGGGCCAGCGTTCGCCAGACGCCTGCACTGGACGAGTTGGGGAAGTCCGACCCCTCTGCCGGCGCACGCTCGCATCCGACCGGCGCTCACCGTCTACGAATGGCGGCGGCTGCCAGCTCGAGGAGGCTGAGGTCGTCTCCCGGGGGCCAGAACACGACGAACTCTTGGACGCCCGCTTGGATGAAGCGTTCCACCGTCTCGGCCAGGGCGTCGACCCCGGCTCGTGGATCGGTCGCCTGCCACGGGTCCAACACGGCGTAGCACAGCAGCGCGCGGCGCAGGTCGGCGGGCTGGCGGTCTTCGCGCCTGCAGAGGTCGTCTAGTCGCTCGTTCTGCTCCCTGGTCCGGATGAAGATCTCGTCTGCGGTCGCACCGAACGGTCCGTGGGTGTTCCAGCGGTCAGCCAAGCGCGCAGCGGCGCGCAGCACCGTCGGGGACTGACCGCCGAGCGTGATCGGAGGGCGCGGGGTCTGTACCGGCGACGGGACGAGGGCGTGATGCTCGCTCTGGTAGTAGCGACCAGCGAAGCGGAACGGGAGAGCTGGCTCGCCGCTGCGCAGCAGGCCGTCCACAACCTCGACGTACTCTGCGAAGCGGGCAGCACGTTCGGGCGCGTCCCAGACCCCAACGCCCATCGCCCGGTGATCGAACTCCGCGATCCCCATGCCGATGCCGAGCTCCAGCCGGCCCTGCGACAGATGATCCACCGCGAGCGCCTGTCGGGCTAAGAGGGCAGGCGACCTCAGGATCGGATTGCTCACCAGCGTGCCGATGCGCAGGCGCCGGGTATGAAGCGTGGCGTGCGCCAGCGCCGTCCATCCGTCAAACCAGTGACCCGCGCGATCGCGGTAGTCGCCGGAGTGGTCGGCAAGCCACAGCTGGTCAAAACCAAGCTCCTCCACAGCGCGCCAGCGTTCCGCCAACACCTCGAACGAGGCATCGGGAGCAACGAGGACACCGGCGATGGAGCTCAACGCACCGCCACGCTACCTCGCGTGGCGCGACGCTGAGCAGACGGAACAGCGTTCGGCGCGCGACGCTCTTCACTGCCGCTTCGCGCGGAAGGCGAGCGTGTTGGCGGCCCGGGCAAGACGCCCCCCCCGGACGACGACGAGCGGTCCTGGGGACGTTCCGCGCTGGTCCTGGTTTGACAAGGGGAAGCGGGAGCGCCTCCAGGGCGCTCCCGCTGCTGTGGCTCAGATTTGCAGCCCGGCGCTGGCCGACATCATCGGGGAGTGCCTGGTGCGGACGGTGGCGATGATCTCCTCGGGGTCAATCCCCCGGAGATAGATCGAGGTCGTGCCGAGATTGGCTGCCCGAGTTGGCGCTGGATGATGTTGAGCGGGACGCGCTCGCGGGCAAGCTCGAGCGCGTGCGCGTGACGCAACTGGTGCGGCGCGAAGCGGCGCCTCACCCCGGCCCGGGCGCCGACCCGACGGAACTCCGAGCGGACCGCGGCACCCGACCACGGCCGCCCGCGCGTGGGGCCGTCGATGACGCAGAACAGCGGCCCGACCGGCAGCTCTGCGCGGGCCGCGAGCCATGAGCGCAGCTGTTCCCAGCCCCAGGGGTCCATGCCGACCTGGCGTCGGCAGCCGCGCCCTTGCCGTTGCGCACCAGCAGCGACCCGCGCCGCGGGTCGAGGTCGTGCTCGGCGAGGGCGAGAGTCTCCTGGACGCGCAGCCCTGCGCGCCACAAGACCACGATCAGCGCACGCAGCCTGAAGCCGTGACGGCTAACGGCGGCGTGGCGCATCACCGCGACGATCTCCTCCACCGTCGGCGGGTCGGCCCGGGTAACGCATCCCCTTGTTGCGCGGCGGGCGGCCGGCGTGGTAGCCCGGCATCGTCGCCGGCGAGCGACGCCTTCCGGCGGAATCCAACGAGGGCAGCACAGTCATGGGACCTCCTCCCGTAGACAGCAGATATCTGCGCTGCCCTACCAGCCCAATGCGCGGCCGGACGACCGCTCCGGCGCCGGAGCGAGCGTCAGACCGCCAGCGGTACGGACCCTCGGGACGAGCGGAGCTCGTCCGGAGCGGGCGTATGCAGCAGCGCCACGTCCGCGCTCGCAACCACGCGGGAGCAGGAGCGCTCGCTGCTTTGTGCATCGCCGACCGCGGGGGTGGCTAGCACCCCTCAGCCTGCCGCCGGAGGCCGGACGCACCCCGTCAGCCGTTCAGTATGTCCGCAGGCACGTCAGCTAGTACGGCGCAGCGCCCGCGCTAGCACCGTGCAGCCTGTCGCCGAAGCCCCTCAGCAGTCCGCCGATGGCTATCGATCGCGTTGTGCCTCGCTCAGGCGGCCCAACTGCGCGTGCGTCGACTCGCTCTCTGGCACCGGATCGGCATGCCGATGTACCACTCTCCACTCGCCGTCTTCGCGGCGGAAGACGGTCGTGACGCGCAGCGCGTACGCCTCGGCTGGGGCGTCGCCCACCGCTGCCGTCGTGTGCTCGACGCCGGCGATGTAGGCGAGCTCGCCGCTGACGCCTGCCGCGATCACCTCGTACTCGAACGACTCGCAGTTCGAGAACCGCGAGGCAAGCATCTCGAAGATCGGCGCGATCTCACGCCAACCCGTC
>JBKGUS010000162.1:0-3214 GCA_046462295.1 Thermoleophilaceae bacterium
GAACTCGGTGCGCAGCAGGCCGATGCCCTCGGCACCGCTCTCCAGTGCCAGCCGCGCCTCCGCCGGGCTGCCGACGTTGGCGAAGATCTCGACCCGGCGACCGTCGCGCAAGGCTCCGGGCTCGGCGGCGAGCGCCAGCGCGGCGCGGCGGTCGGCCTCGGCCGCCTCCCGCCGGCGCTCGTGCTCGGCGATCGTCCCGGGATCGGGATCGACGTGGAGCACGCCCGCGTCGCCGTGAGGCGGCCGAGGCCGAGCGCCGCGCCGCGCTGGCGCTCGCCGCCGAGCCCGGCGCGCTGCGCGACGGCCGCCGGGTCGAGATCTTCGCCAACGTCGGCAGCCCGGCCGAGGCGCGGCTGGCACTGGACAACGGCGCCGAGGGCATCGGCCTGCTGCGCACCGAGTTCCTCTTCCTCGACCGCACGGATCCGCCCAGCGAGGAGGAGCAGGTCGACGTCCTGCGCGAGATCGCCGCCGCGCTCGAAGGCCGTCCGGTCGTGGTGCGCACGCTCGACACCGGAGCCGACAAGCCGCTGCCCTTCCTGCGCCAGGACGCCGAGCCGAACCCCTTCCTGGGGCGCCGCGGCATCCGGCTGTCGCTCGCCAGCCCGGACCTCTTGCGCACGCAGCTCCGCGCGATCCTGCGCGTCGCGGCGAAGCACCCGCTCAAGGTGATGTTCCCGATGGTCGCCACCCTGGACGAGCTGCGCGCCGCGCGGAGGCTGCTGGACGAGGCGCGCGCCGAGCTGGGCAGCCCAGCCGAGCTCGACGTTGGGGTGATGGTCGAGGTGCCGGCGCTCGCGCTCCAGGCGGAGCGCTTCGCCGCCGAGGTCGACTTCTTCTCGATCGGGACCAACGACCTCGCCCAGTACGTGATGGCCGCCGACCGTGGCAACGCGGCGATGGCCGGACTGCTGAGCGGCTCGCTGACCCCGGTGCTCGCGCTTACCGCGGCGGTGACGGCAGCCGCCGCCGCGCATGGCCGCTGGGTCGGCGTGTGCGGGGAGCTCGCCGGAGACCCGCGCGCAGCGGTCTTGCTCGCGGGAGTCGGCGTACGGGAGCTCAGCATGGCCGCGAGCCGGATCCCGGCCGTCAAGGCGGCCCTGCGTGACACCGACTCTGCGGAGGCGGAATCGGCCGCGCGCGCCGCGCTGCCGCGGTAGCATCCGCTCGCCTCATGGCGATCTTCACCATGCCTCGGGACGGATTGCGCTCCGCCCCCGTGATCGCCGCGAGTAGCGCGACGCGCATCGTCCTCACCCCGGTCGTGATGTGGCTGGTGCTCGAAGGGGAGGGAGACGGGGCGGAGCTGGCCGCGTTCGTGCTCGTCTGCGTCGCCGCCCTCACCGACTGGATCGACGGTCGGCTCGCGCGGCGCTGGGGCGTGACCAGCAAGCTCGGCTCGTTCCTCGACACGACGGCCGACAAGCTGCTCGTCTCGGGCGTGCTGATCGCCCTGCTCGCCGCCGGCCGCGCGTCGGCCTGGATCGTGGCGCTCATCATCGGCCGCGAGCTGGTCCTGATGGGCCTGCGCGGGGCGATTGCATCCGAGGGCGAGGTCATGACGCCCTCGATACTCGGCAAGCTGAAGACCAGCGTGCAGTTCGTCGCGATCGCACTAGCGATCCTGCGACCCGGCGAGCCGTTGGCAGGCCTCTACCTCGACGAATGGGCCATGCTGGCCGCGGCCGCGATCACCGTGGCGTCGGCGGCCGACTACCTGGTGCGAGCGATCCCGCTGGTGGTGCGCGGGGACGCCCGCACGTGACGCGCGCCTTTCTGACGGGTGGCAGCGGCCTGATCGGCGGCGCGCTCGCCGCGCGCCTGGTCGAGCGCGGCGACGAGGTGGTCGCCATGGCGCGTTCGGACGCGGCGGAGCGCAAGCTCGCCGCGGCCGGGGCGCGCGTCGTGCGCGGCGACGTCCGCGACGAGGACGCGCTGGCCGCCGGGATGGCGGGCTGTGCGGTGGCGTACCACGTGGCCGGCATCAACACGATGTGCCCAACCGACCCCACCGAGCTCTTCCACGTCAACGTGCGCGGCGCGGAGGCGGCGGTACGTGCCGCCGCGCGCGCCGGCGTATCGAGGGTGGTGCTCACCTCGTCGGCCGCGTCGCTGGGTGAGGCGTCTGGCACGGTGGGCAGCGAGGCGTCGGCGCACCGCGGCAGCTACCTCTCGTTCTACGAGCGCTCGAAGCACGAGGGCGAGCGAGCCGCGTTCGAGGCCGCCGGGCGCGCCGGTGTCGAGCTGGTCGCGGTCAACCCGTCCTCGGTCCAGGGCCCTGGGCGGGCGAGCGGCACCGGGCGAATCCTGATCGCGTACCTCAACGGGCGGCTGCCGGCGTTCCTCGACACGCAGGTCAGCCTCGTCGACATCGCCGACTGCGTGGAGGGTCACCTGCTCGGTGCCGAGCGCGGCGTGCCGGGCGAGCGTTACGTGCTCAGCGGCGCGACGCTGTCTTCGCGCGAGGCGCTGGAATTGGTGGGTGAGGTGTCGGGGGTCCGGCGCAACGTCCGCTTCCTTCCGCCGCGGCTGGCCGCCGCCGCGGCGTCGCTGGTGGAGGCCGCCTTTCGCCTGCGCGGCCGCCAGCCGCCGGTCTGCCGGGAGATGGTGCGGACGCTCGCGCACGGCCACCGCTACGACGGCTCGCGCGCGCAGCGCGAGCTGGGCCTGCGCTACACGCCCGTCGCCGAGACGTTCCGCCGCACGATCGAGTGGGCGGAGCGCGAGGGTCTTGTGCGCAGGCCGACTCGAGGCTGACTAACCGGCCGCACAGCGGGTAGACCAAAGGTATGGAGCAAGACAAGCATCCAGCCAAGCCGAAGCAGAAGGACAGCTTCGAGAAGGGCGTCGATCGCAAGCCCGACCCGCCGGAGGAGGACCTGGAGCCCGATTTCGCGCGTGGCGTGCGACACGGTGAGCCCGGCGAGGAGGGACGCTTCAGCGAAGGTGAGGAGCAACTGCCCGACTCGCCCGAGAAGCGCGTGGAGCGCCGCTTCAGCGAGGGCATCGAGCGCAGCCCCACGAGCGAGTAACGCCGGGCACCTCGCAGCGAGCAAGGCGTTGACGGCGTCGAGAGCCTCGGCATGCGCGGATTCCGGGAGAGGGCGTACGGGTCCTCACGGGTGAGCCGGAGCGGGACAGCCGCACGGAGCAGGTCGGCGAGTTTGCCGGTCCGGACTCGACGAGGCCACGGCCGAGCGCGACGCGGACGCCC
>JBKGUS010000163.1:0-3284 GCA_046462295.1 Thermoleophilaceae bacterium
GTCGAAGTCCTCGAGGTCGAGCGGCACGCCGGCCTCGTGCGCCACCGCCAGCAGGTGCAGCACGAGGTTTGTCGACCCGCCCGACATCGCTCCCGCCGCGATCGCGTTCTCGAGCGACTCGCGCGTCACGATCCGGCTCGGCCGCAGGTCCCGCTCGAGCACATCCAGCACCAGCCGGCCGCAATCCTCGGCCACCTGGCCCTTCTTGCCGTCCTCCGCGGGGACCATCGAGCTGCCCATCGGCGAGATCCCGAGCACCTCGAAGGCCATCGCCATCGTGTTCGCCGTGAACTGGCCCCCGCAGGCGCCCGGCCCCGGGCTGGCGTGGTTCTCGAGATCGGTCAGCTCCTCATCGGTGAGGTCGCCGGCGGCATGCGCGCCGATCCCCTCGAACACGTCCTGGATCGTCACGTCCCGGCCCCGCCACCGGCCCGGCGCGATCGATCCGCCGTACAGCATCAAGCCGGGCACGTCGAGGCGCGCGAGGGCCATCACGCAGCCCGGGATCGTCTTGTCGCAACCCGACAGCGCCACCACCGCGTCGAACATGTGGCCGCGCACGACCAGCTCGATGGAGTCCGCGATCACCTCGCGGCTCACCAGCGACGTCTTCATCCCCTCGGTGCCCATCGTGATCCCGTCCGAGATCGCCACCGTGTTGAACTCCATCGGCGTGCCGCCCGCCGCCCGCACGCCCTCCTTCACCCGCTCCGCCAGGCGGCGCAGGTGGAAGTTGCACGGCATCGTCTCCGTCCTCGTGTTCGCGATCCCGACGATCGGTCGCTGCAGGGCCGCGTCGTCGAACCCGACGCCCTTCAGATAGGCACGCGCCTGCGCCCGATCCGGGCCGTCGAGGATGACCCGGCTGCGGCTGCGCGGGTCGCTCACGTGCTCCGGCGGCCGTGCGCGCCCGGACGGGCGGAGTGCTCCCCGTCGCCGCGGCGCCGGCGCCGCTCCCACTCGGCGAGGCGCCAGAGGTCGCGCCGGACGCGGGCGGGGTCGAGCTGGCGCCCGACCAGGTGCATGTTGGCGCGCCGGATCACACGGTCCTCGTCCGAGGTGAGCGCCATCCACTTGGCGAGGACGTCGTCCGAGGCGGGCAGCCGATGGCGGCCGCTGCTGCCCGTGAGGTCCGGGAACTCGACGCAGTACTCGCTCAGCAGCTGCCCGCTGCCCGGCACGTAGGCCACGATCGGCTTGTGCGGGTAGACGAGGTAGGCGTAGGCGGAGCCGCCGGGCGCGGTCCGGTCGGACTCGCGGCGGGCGTGGCGGCCACCGACCCTGATGAAGCCGAGGTCGCGGTACATCGCCCACTCCTCGTCGTTGACGCAGGAGCGCAGCAGCTCGCGGGCGCGCTGCTCGGCGCGCCGCTCGCGGCCGGGATCGTAGAGCGGTATCTCGAGCGGATCGCCGGGCGCCCTGCGGGCGGCGCGGCGCTCACGCCAGCGGCCCGCCTCGCGAACGATGATCGGCGTGGCGAGCACGAGGGCGATCAGCGCGAGGGCGAACAGCGCGAGCAGCATCCGCGGCGGCCCCTCAGCCGCCCGAGGCGCGCGGGAAGAAGATGACCCGGTCGGCCCCCGTGGGGATGTCGCCGTAGGTCTTCACGAGCTGCGCCTCGCGCCGGCCGCTACCGCTGTTCGTGGTGGGAACGGCGGCCCACATGCCGTCGTCGAGCTGGCGGCGGAACTCCTCGATGAGCCGCTCCTCCTCCTCGCGGACCCTCGGGTCGCCCTCGGCGAGGAGGATCTCTCCGTGGCCTGGCTTCATGCGCAGGAACTTGATGATCTCTCCCGGAACGTCTGGCTGGCTTGCGCCCGTGGGACGCCCGCCGCGAGGCGCGGCGGCCGGCAAATTATGACACCGGCGGAGCGCGGGGCCGTCGGTTGGCGCGCGTTTCGGCGCACGGCCACCGGGTAGCGCCGAACCATGCGCAAGGCCGAAGTTCACGAGACCCCCACCCTGTTCGCATTGGTGCACCGCGCGGCAGAGGTCTGCGACCCCGCCGGGACCGAGGAGGGCGCAGCGGAGCTGCTGCGGCGCTTCGAGGATCGGAACGAGCCAATCGGGGATCCCGCCGAGGCGGAGCAGACGATCGCCGAGGCGAAGGGGGCGATTGATCCGCAGGACGAAGACCCGGTGGCGATGATGACGGCCGCGGTGGCGACCTACCTGGCCTACCGGCGCGACGAGTTGGACGATGACCGAGAGGACCTGTTGGTCCTCGCCGCGCGCGCGGAGTTCGACGGGAACCCGCCGGAGCCGGTGGCGAGCTGGCTGGCCGGACAGGGGCTGGAAGTCTAGGAGCCGCGCCGGAGGACGTCGACGGGACCGGCGCCCTTACCGAGCCCTCGCAGGCCGTCGCGCACGGCCTCGGCGGCGATCCGCTTGGCCTCCCTGGCCGCCTCGAGCGGCTCGCGGCCCAGCGCCAGATTTGCGGCGAGGGCGGAGGAGTGGGTGCAGCCGGAGCCGTGTGAGGCGCCATCCGGATGGCGCTCGCCGGGCAGTTCGGCGAAGCGCTCACCGTCGAAGAAGAGATCCGTCGCCTGCTCGCGGTGGCCTCCGGTGACCACAACGACGTCGGGGCCGAGCTCATGGATGGCCCGCGCCATCTGCTGGGTCTCTAGGTCCCCCGCCCCGCGCGCGGCCGCGAGCACCTGCGCTTCCGGGAGGTTCGGGGTCACGACCGTGACGCGCGGCACCAGGCGCGTACGGAGCTCCTCCTCCGCCTCCTCGTCCAGCAGTCGTGCCCCGCTCTCGGACACCATCACGGGATCCAGCACCACCGGGGCGTCGCCCACGAGGTCGAGCGCGCGGTCGACGGCCGCGATCGTCTCGGCCGTGCCGAGCATGCCGATCTTGACGGCGTCCACCCCGATGTCCTCGGCCACCGCCCGCAC
The DNA here is from genome assembly GCA_046462295.1 of Thermoleophilaceae bacterium. Lineage (GTDB taxonomy): Bacteria > Actinomycetota > Thermoleophilia > Solirubrobacterales > Thermoleophilaceae > JACVRW01. Next base: position 2,901 of record JBKGUS010000163.1, read on the forward strand.
CTGCTCGACGATCGCGTCGGGCGGAAGCGGATAGACGGCGGTCACCGCGACGGTGTTCTGGGCGGTGATCGCCGTGATGGCGGTCATCCCATGGACGCCGCAGCGGGCGAACGCCTTCAGGTCGGCCTGGATGCCGGCCCCGCCGCCGGAATCGGAGCCGGCGATGGAGAGGACCTTGGGCGGGAGCGTGCGGCTCACAGCCCAGGCAGGATAGGTGGCTCAATCGCCGGGCGCGGGGTCCGGATCGCCAGGCGGCGGCTCCGGGCGGCCCAGCGTCCGCTCCCAGCCGCCCAGGTCGCGGCGAACCAGCCAGCCTTCCGCCTCCAGTCTCCCCAGCGCCGCTCGGGTCGCCCCGCTGTCCAGGCCCGCCGCGGCGGCGATGGC
>JBKGUS010000164.1:0-29041 GCA_046462295.1 Thermoleophilaceae bacterium
GCTCCTCGACGGTCGCGGCGACGGCGGGCGGGCCGAGGGAGTGTGGCCCGACGCCGCCGACCTCGGGCTGTGCGAGGCGATCGCCCGCACGCTCGCCCCGCTGCGGCTGGAGGACCGCGAGAGCGGCCCGGCGAGCGCCGACGAGGTGCGCGCGCTCGAGCTGCTCGGCCTGCGCTCGGCCGCCGAGGTCGACCCGCGCGCGACCTGGCGGCCGCGGCCGCGGCGCGAGCAGCTGCGGGTGCCGATCGGGGTGGGCGGCGCCGGTGAGCCGGTCACGCTCGACCTCAAGCAGGCGGCCGAGGGCGGACTCGGCCCGCACGGGCTGATCGTGGGGGCCACCGGATCGGGCAAGTCGGAGCTCCTCCGCACGCTCATCTCCGGCCTTGCGCTGCGCCACCCGCCCGACACGCTCTCGTTCGTGCTGATCGACTACAAGGGCGGCGCGGCGTTCGCGGAGCTCGCGCGGCTGCCGCATGCCGCGGGCCTCATCACCAACCTTCAGCGCGACGGCAGCCTCGTCGACCGCATGCGCGACGCGCTGCTCGGCGAGCAGGAGCGCCGCCAGGCGATGCTCCGCGACGCCGGGAACCTCGACGACATCCGCGCCTACCGCCAGGCGCGCGAGCAGGACCGGTCCATGCCGCCGATGCCGTACCTGCTCGTCGTGGTGGACGAGTTCGGCGAGCTGCTGTCGAGCCGCCCCGAGTTCATCGACCTGTTCCTGGGGATCGGCAGGGTGGGGCGCAGCCTCGGCATGCACCTGCTGTTCTCGAGCCAGCGGCTGGAGGAGGGGAAGCTGCGCGGCCTCGAGAGCCACCTGCGCTACCGGATCTGCCTGCGGACCTACTCGGCGGTGGAGAGCAAGGTCGTGCTGGGCACCCCGGACGCCTACCTGCTGCCGCCGTTCCCCGGTGCCGCCTACCTGAAGGTGGACACCGCGATCTACGAGCGCTTCAAGGTGGCGCTCGTCTCGGGGAGCGGGCGCGAGGAGCCGGACGAGCCGCGCGGGCCGGTGGTCGACGTGGCGCCGTTCGCGCCCGAGCTCGGAGGTCTCGCGGCGGCCCGCGGGGCCGCCGCGACCGAGTCCGACGACGGCGGCGACGGCGGGCCGAGCGACCTCGACGTCCTCGTGGACCGCATGATCGAGGCGCACGGGGGCGGGCCGGTGCACCAGGTCTGGGTGCCGCCGCTGCCGCGCTCGCTCGAGCCGGACGAGCTGGAGCGGCCGCCCGCGTGGTGGGAGCGCGACGGCGTGTCGGACGGCGTCGAGGCGACCGTGGGCCTGCTCGACCTCCCGGCCGAGCAGCGCACCACGCCGCTCACGCTCGACTTCGCGGGCGCTGCGGGGCACCTGGCGATCGTGGGCGCGCCGCAGACCGGGAAGAGCACATTCCTCAAGGGGTTCGTCACCGCGCTGGCGCGCGAGCACACGCCCGGCGAGGTGCGGCTCTACTGCATCGACCTGGGCGGCGGCGCCCTCGCCGAGCTCGAGGCGGCGCCCCACGTGGGCGGTGTCGCCACCAAGCTCGACCGGGAGCGGGTCCGGCAGAGCGTCCGCCACGTGCAGGGCCTGCTCGAGGAGCGCGAGCTGGCGTTCCGGCGGCTCGGACTCACCTCGATGGCCGACGCGCGCGCCCGCCGTGCGCGCGGGGAGCTCGAGGAGGAGCTGCCCGACGTGTTCCTCGTGGTCGACAACTGGGCCGCCCTGAAGCGCGACTTCGAGGGGCTCGACCAGGAGATCGAGCAGCTCGGCGGCGGCGGCCTCAACTACGGCGTGCACCTGCTGCTGTCGGCCAACCGCTGGGCGGAGATCCGGCCACACCTGCGCGACAACGTCGGCAGCCGGCTCGAGCTGCGCCTGAACGACCCGATCGACTCGGAGCACGGCCGCCGCGTCGCGGACGCGCTGCCGGCCGACGTGCCGGGCCGTGGGCTCGGTCCCGACGGGCTCCACTTCCAGGCCGCGCTGCCCGACGTGGAGTCCGCGCGCGAGTCCGCTGAGCGCTGGGAGGGGACGCCGGCGCCGCCCGTGCCGATGCTGCCGCTGCGTGTGGAGCCGTCCGAGCTGCCCGGGCCGGGTGAGGGCGACGCGGGCGGCGTGCCGATCGGCCTCGACGAGCTGCGCCTCGAGCCGGTCTACCTCGATCTCGCCGGGGGCGACCCGCATTTCCTGGTGCTGGGCGACGCCGAGTCGGGCAGGTCGAACTTCCTGCGCTGGTTCGCGGGCGCGCTCGCCGCGCGGCAGGACCCGGGGCGGGCACAGGTGCTGATCGTCGACTACCGGCGCAGCCTGCTCGACCTGGCGGACGCGCCGCACGTGCGGGCCTATGCCGCGAACGCGGCGATGGCCGGGGCACTCGCCACCGAGCTCCGAACCGAGCTGGCGGGCCGCCTGCCGGGCCCGAACGCCACGCGCGAGGAGCTGATGCGGGGGGCGTCGTGGACAGGCCCGCGCCTCTACCTGCTGGTGGACGACTACGACCTGGTGCCGGGCGCGGCGGAGAATCCGCTGCTCGCGCTCGTGGACATGCTCGCGCACGGCCGCGACGTGGGCTTCCACCTGGTGCTGGCACGCCGGGTCGGAGGCGTGTCGCGCAGCGCGTTCGAGGCCTTCTACCAGCGCGTGACAGAACTTCGTGCGCCCGGGCTGATCCTGAGCGGCGACCCCGACGAGGGGCCGCTGATCGGGGGACGCCGGGCGATGCCGCTGCCCCCAGGCCGCGGCTGGCTCGTGCGCAGGGACCGGCGCACCTCACTGATCCAGACTCCGCTGGCGACGGCGGGGCGGGACGTGCCCGCCACCCGGCTCGCCGAGGCCCACACGGGAGGCAGACGATGAAGACCGTTGTAGTGACGATCGCGGGACCCGAGCGCAGGCTCGACCTGACCGTTCCGGCCGAGACGCCGATCGAGCAGCTGATGCCGACGTTCATGTCGCTCGGCGTGATCGACGAGAAGCCGCTGAACGGCGACCCGGTCGGGCTCGCCCCCGCCGGCAGCCCGCCGCTGCCGCCCACCAGCACGCTCGCGGAGTGCGGCGTCATGGACGGCGCGCTGCTCGAGCTGCAGCCGATGCGGGCCGAGGAGCGACCCGAGCCGGCGCCCCAGACGATCACCTACGAGGAGTTCGAGCGCGAGCAGGACGAGACCGACCTGAAGCGGCGGGCCGGATTCCCCTTGCAGCGCACGCGACTGGCGCTGCCGGACGCGCCGTCGTTCGGCGAGCGGGTCTCGGCCGCGCTCTCGGCGTTCTGGTCGGCCGACCCGGCGGAGCCGGCGGTGGTGAAGCCGCAGCCGCGCGTGGAGGACGCGGACGACGCGGCGCCGGTCGCGCGCCCCGCCGACCTGACCGTGCGGCGGCCGCCGTCGCGGCGCGCGCGGGCCAAGGCGGCGTGGCGCTCGACCAGCTACCTGCGCCGGCTCGACGAGCAGATCGCGGCGCCGCGGCTTCGACGCTGCGCGACGGTGGCGGTCGTGTCGCCGAAGGGTGGCGTGGGGAAGACGACGACCACGGCGCTGCTCGGCTCGCTCTGGGCGCGCGTGCGCCACGAGCGGATCGTGGCCGTGGACACCAACCCCGACTACGGGTCGCTGGGCCGGGCGCTGACGCCTGACCACCGCGTGTTCGTGGACGACCTCGTGGACGTGCTGGACCACCCCGGCCTGACCGTGGCCGAGCTGGACCGGAAGCTGGGCCGGGCGTTCGACGGCCTGTTGGTGCTGCCGGCGCCGACCGACCCGAGCCGGATGGCGCGGCTCGACAAGGCGGCCTACACGAAGGTGTTCGAGCGGCTCAAGATGAGCGTGGGTACGCTGGTGCTCGACTGCGGGACGGGGCTGCAGGAGCCGTCGGCGGCGGCCGCCATCGAGGCGGCGGACCAGATCGTGCTGGTCACGGACGCGGAGCCCTCGACGGCGAGCCTGGTGGCGGAGGCGGCACAGCTCCTGAAGCGGGCGGGCCCGCCGATGTTCCTGATCGTGAACAAGCTCCCGCGGAAGGGTGCGCGCCTCGACCTGGAGATGCTGTCCCGCGCGGTCCCCGACGCCCGCGCCCTGATCCAGCTGTCGGCCGAGCCCGAGAGCGCGTCCGCGCTGGCGGCGGGCGACTGGAGCTGGGACGACGCCCCGGCCGCGTGGCAGATCTCGCTGCGCGAGCTGGGCGCGGTGATGGTGGCGGACTGGCCGGGGTTGGGGCTGGCGACGTAGGCCGCGTGCCGGCCAGCTGGAAGACGAGGTCGTAACGGCGGCCGCCGTCGGCGAAGTCCTCTCGCGTGTAGTCGATCGTGGACGATCGCTTTCATCGTTCGCTCTGGCAGGTCGCCGCTCAGGCCGTGATCGGCACGTGGCCGGGCTGCGCGGCCACGCGCTCGAGCCATCCGCGGATCGCGGGATAACCCGCTAGGTCGAATCCGCCCTCGCCCGCCACATGGGTGTAGGCGTTGAGCGAGATGTCCGCGATCGTGTAGCGGTCGCCGACGAGGAACGCGCGGTCCGCCAGGTGGCGCTCCATCGCGTCGAGGGCGACGTAGCCGGCGCGGCGCTTGGCCTCGACCTGCTCGTCCGCGGGAGGAGCGCCGGAGTACGCGACCCAGAACCGGACCACCGCGATGTTCGGCTCGTGGCTGTACTGCTCGAAGAAGAGCCACTGGAGGACCTGGGCGAGCTGGTACGAGTCCTCGGGCAGGTACTGGGTTCCCTGCGCGAAGTAGAAGAGGATCGCGTTCGACTCCGCGAGCGGCCGGCCGTCGTCGAGCACCAGCGTCGGCACCCGCAGCGCCGGATTGAGATCGCCCAGCACCTCCTGCCGGTTCGAGCGGTCGACGACATCCAACTCGCGCCGCTCGTAGTCGAGGCCGAGGTGGGCGAGCAGCAGCCGGACCTTGTAGCAGTTGCCCGAGATCTGGGAGTTGTAGAGCAGCACGGGCGGAACTCTACGAGGCGCCGGACCAGCACAGCCAACCGCCGCCATCGCGCTCTCTGCGCACGAGTCCGAGGCCAGAACTTCACGAAAAACGGCGCAGTGCCCGGGCCGTTCGGGTGAGCGTGATAGAACGCCGCGCGGACGCTGTACCAATGGACACATTGGTACAGGGCTGGCCCCGTTCGTCCGCTCTCGGTCATCGCGCCAGGCGACGTGCTCAGCCCCGCTGAGCTCGAACGGGCCGCTCCGGAGTACGAGGGGCCCTCGGTCCTGGGCGACCTGGTCGACGAGCTCCAGGTGCTGACGATTCCGATCCCCGTGGAGATGGATCCCGACCGGGTGCACCCGGACGAGACGTTCACGTTCGGGAGCGAGAAGGTCGCCAAGGCGAGGCTCGCCCTGGACGTGTCGCTCCGGCTCATCGCCCAGGAGGCGCTCTCGGCCACGTTCTGGGCGGACGTGCGTGAGGCCCAGCGCCCGGCGCGCTCGTTCGGCGACGTGCCGGAGTGCACGTGGGAGGCGTTCCGCGAGGTCATCCCGTGGCAGGCCGAGCCGGGCACGCGGCCGTCGAACCCGGGCGAGATCGCGTATGAGTTCCTGCGTGAGAACGAGCCCGAGGACTGCCTGGGCGACCTGGCCGAGGCGCCGCGGATCGGCGGTAAGCATTCCGGAAAGGGCAAGCACCGCGGGAGGCACGGCGACGACTGAGGCAGCCTGCCGCCCCCCGGGCACTCCCCGGGGGGCGGCGGCTCTCGCCGTGCTGTGCGGCGTCGTCGCCCTCCTCGGCGCCGGCTGCCAGGACGACGACAAGCGGCCACCGAGCGTGGAGGACGTCGACACGATCTCGGCGTCGGTCGCGAGCATCGTCTTCCAGTGCCGTTCCGTCGAACAGGGCTTCCTGGCCAGCGTCGACGAGGAAGCACTGCGTCGGCCCGTGGATGCGCTGGAGAAGGCCGCCGAGGAGGTCGACGCGGACGCCCGCTTCAGGCTGCCGGAGTCGGCGCTCGAGCGGAAAACGACGCTTCGCGACCAGGTCGATCTGGCGGCGCGGACGCTGGAGGATGACTGCTCCCCTGACGACGCCGAGCGCCTTCGCGACGCGTTGGGTGACTGAGCAGCGTCACCGCCCGGCGGCCGGTCCCGAGCGGCGGAGGAGTCAACGATCGGCTCGGGAAAGTCCTTGCGTCGGCGTTGCCGCCGTCCTGATCAGCGCGTCGTGAGGCGAGGCCACGGGTCGCGGCTCGCTCCGGCGATGCAGGGCGGCCAGGATCCGGCGCGCGAGCCACAACGGCAGCAGGATCGGCAGCAAGAGCACCGCGACCGCAAGCCCCAGTACGGCGAGCGGGGCGATCACCAGGACCAGCAGGGGCAGCGCGAACGGGAAGATCTGGATCGTCAGGGTCGTGAGGCCGACGACGAGCATGCCGGCCTCTCCCGCGAGGTCGAGTGGGGAGGGGGATTCCGAGTGTTCGTCCATACCCCTTAGACGAGGCGCCCCTCGCGACTGTGACAGCAGCGCCGCTCGGCCGCGTCAAACCGCTAGGCCCGCAGCCGCAGCAGCGTCACGGGCCGCTGGCGGCCGGCTTGCAGCCGTTTCGCCCACGACGAGCCAGAGGCGGCCACCTCATCGGAGGTGGCGGCACGCATCTCCACGAGCTCCAGGCCGTGGCGCTGGTAGCACGTGGCCAACGAGGCAGGCGCGGGCACCGGCGGCATCCCGTCCCGCGGCACCACCGACAGCAGCACGGCGCCCCTGGCACCCGGCGCCATCAGCCGGGCGACTCCGGCGAGCACCGCGTCGTCCTCTCCGAGCAGGCCTCGCAGCAGCGATCCCCACGGGAAGTTCACCGTGAGCGATCCGGCCAGGCCGTGCAGCGCCTCCGGCGGCCGCTCGGCTGCGGCCACCGCGAACAGCGCGTTCGGCAGGGCAGTGCGGCCACGCGATGCCCGCCGTGAGGAATCCGCCATTGCGGCGGCGCTGGCGTCCAGCCCGATGGCGAGCGTGTCCGGCTGCGCGGCAGCCGTGGCCAGCACGTGGCGCCCGTCGCCGGTTCCGAGGTCGACCGCCACCCGGGCGTAGCGGCGTAGGAGGCGCTCGGCTTAGCTGACGTCCAGCTCGAAGATACTGCGGCCACAGACCACTCGAAGCATGCGGTCGAGTCTACCCGCCCAGATTTCGACATCGGGCCATTGCGGCGCCGCGCCGAGCCTGGGAAGTTACGCACGCATGGACGCCGAAGCCCCGACCACCATCGTGCTGATTCATGGCCTGTGGATGACCCCGAGGAGCTGGGAGCACTGGGCAGCCCGCTACGAGGAGCGCGGTCACCGCGTAACGGCGCCCGCCTGGCCCGGACTGGAGGTGGAAGTGGAGGAGCTGCGGCGCGATCCGACCCCGCTCACCCAGCTGAGCGTGACGAAGGTCATGGACCACTACGACCGGATCATCCGCGGGCTCGACAGCCCGCCGATCGTGATGGGCCACTTGATCGGGGGCACGATCACCCAGCTGTTGGTGGACCGCGGCCTGGCGAGCGCGGCCGTCGGGGTGGCCTCCGCGACCGTCAAGGGCGTGCTCGACCTGCCGCTCTCGACGCTGCGCTCGTCCTTCCCCGTGCTCGGCAACCCGTTCAACCGAGGCAAGGCGACCGGGCTGAGCGCGAAGCAGTTCCACTACGCCTTCGGCAACACCATGTCGCGGGCGGAGTCGGACCAGGTCTACGAGCGCTACCACGTGCCGGCGGCGAACCGCGTGCTGTTCGAGGTCGGGCTCGCCAACCTGACGCCGGGGGCGCCGACGAAGGTCGACTTCGCCAGGGACGACCGCGCGCCGCTCCTCTTCGCCGCGTTCGGCGAGGACCACGTCATCCCGGCGAAGGCGAGCCGGCACAACGCCGAGAAGTACCGGAAGTCGAAGGCCGTCACCGAGTTCAAGGAGTTCCCCGGCCGCCCGCACTTCCCGGGCGCGCCCGGCTGGGAAGAGGTCGCGGACTACGCGCTCGACTGGGCCCTTCGGCCGAGGCGCGCCTGATGCCCCGCATCTCGAGAGGCTTCCGCGGGCGCCGCCGGGAGGATGCCGAGCCCGGGCGGCTGCCGCCGGGCCAGTACGTCACGCCCGACTTCCCGGTCCTCTCCGCCGGGCCGACCCCACACCCGCCGCTCCAGGGCTGGAGCTTCGCGATCGGCGGCGCGGTGAGGGAGGGGCGCTCCTGGAGCTGGGAGGAGCTCCTCGGCCTGCCGGCGGAGACCGTGACGGTCGACATCCACTGCGTCACCAAGTGGTCGAAGTTCGACACCACCTGGAAGGGCGTGTCGGTCGACACGCTGCTCGACGGGACCGAGCCCTGGGGCGAATACGTGGTCGCCTGGTGCGACGGCGGCTACACCACGAACCTCCCGCTCGCCGACGTGACCGGCGGCAAGGCCTGGGTTGCCTACGAGTACGACGGCGAGCCGCTCGACCCGGAGCACGGCGGCCCCGCCCGCCTGCTCGTGCCCCACCTGTACTTCTGGAAGAGCGCCAAGTGGGTGCGCGGGCTCAATGTGAGCGCCGAGGACGAGCCCGGCTTCTGGGAGAACTACGGCTACCACAACTACGGCGACCCGTGGAAGGAACAGCGGTACTGGGGGGACTAGGCGCCGCGCGCCGACTGGGCTGGCGCGAGGCGACCATCCGCGCGATCCGGCCGGAGACCCCGCGCGCCAAGACGCTCGTGCTCGACGTACCCGGCTGGCCCGGCCACGCCGCCGGCCAGCACGTGGACATCCGGCTCACGGCCGAGGACGGCTACCAGGCGCAGCGCTCATACTCGATCGCGTCCGGACCGGGGAGCCCCGATCTCGAGCTGACCGTCGAGCGGATCGATGACGGCGAGGTGTCGCCGTACCTGACCGAGGACGCACTGCCGGGCGACGGCTTCGAGCTGCGCGGACCGATCGGCGGCTACTTCGTCTGGGACCCGGCCCGCGACGAGCCGCTGGTTCTGGTGGGCGGCGGCTCCGGTCTCGTGCCGCTCATGGCGATGCTGCGCCACCACCGCGCAACCGGGAGCAGCGTGGACGCGCGGCTGCTGCTGTCAGCGCGGACGAGCGAGGACGTGCTCTACCGGGACGAGCTCGAGGAGCTGGCGGCCGGTTCCGTCGAGATCCGCATCACGCTCACCCGCGGAGAGGCGCCGCCGGGATGGGACGGCTGGACGCGTCGCATCGACCCGGACATGCTCGTCGCCGTCGGGCCGCCGCCGTCCGAGCGCCCGCGCGTATACGTATGCGGGCCGACGCCCTTCGTGGAGGAGGCGGCGCGGCTGCTCGTGGAGCTCGGCCACGAGCCGGCCCGGGTCCACACCGAGCGCTTCGGACCGACTGGAGGCTGAGATGGAGGCGCTGCACACCGACGGGAACGCGATCGGAGGAGTGTTCGCGGAGCTGTTCGCGGCGGACGTCACGGCCGCGGGCCGGGTCTGCCAGTCGTGCGGGCTGGACAGCCAGATCGGTGCCCACCGCCTCTACACGGGAGCCGGCTTCGTGCTGCGCTGCCCCGGCTGCGGCGACCTGGCCGCGGTGATCGCGCAGCTCCCGGACCGGAACGTGATTAGCCTGCACGGCACGTGGAGCATCGCCCGGACTTCCGAGTGAGCGACGACCCGGCCGGCGCGGCGGCCGCGCTGCTGGCCGAGGCGAGCGGAAACGTGTGCATCACCGGTGGGTCGACGCCCCGCAAGGCGTACGAGCGGGTGGCGACGGAGCGGCCCGACTGGTCGGGCGTGGACGTGTGGTTCACGGACGAGCGCTGCGTGCCGCCCGACCACGAGCACTCGAACTTCCGGATGGCGAACGAGGCGCTGCTGTCGCGGGTGAGCGGCGCGACTGTACACCGCATGCAGGGAGAGCTCGGGCCCGAGCGGGGGGCCGCAGAGTACGAGAGCGAGTTCGAGGCGGCGGGCCGGCCGCAGTTCGACCTGATCCTGCTCGGCATCGGCCCTGACGTGCACACCTGCTCGCTGTTCCCGGGCGACGACGCGCTGGCCGAGCGCGAGCGGCCGGTCGTGGGGGTGGAGACGCCGGGGATGGCGCCGCTGGTTCCGCGGATCACGCTGACGCTGCCGGTGGTGAACGCGTCCCGCGAGATCGCGTTCCTGGTGACAGGGGAGGACAAGGCGGACGCGGTGGCGGTGGCGTTCTCGGGCAGGCGCGATCCGCGGGCGCCCGCCTCGCTCGTCGAGGGGAACATCGTCGTGCTGCTGGACGAGGCGGCCGCGCGGCGCCTCTAGGTCCTAGAGCCGCGCGTCGGCCACCATCGCCCCGAACAGCAGGGCCAGGTAGGCCAGCGAGAAGAGGTAGAGGCGCAGCGCCGTCCGGCGCGAGGGGTTCCGCACGAGCCTGTACGCGCCGTAGATGAACGCGGCGCCCAGCAACACCGAGCAGACCAGGTAGGTCGCGCCGAAGGCGCCGGCGCAGAAGGGCAGCTGGGTCACCGCGTACAGCAGGATCGTGTAGAGCAGGATCTGCCGGCGGGTCTCCTTCTCGCCGCGCACCACCGGAAGCATCGGAACACCGGCGCGGGCGTACTCGTCCTTCATCAGGAGCGACAGCGCCCAGAAGTGCGGCGGAGTCCAGAAGAAGACGATCGCGAAGAGGTAGAGGGGCGTGCCGGTCAGCTCGCCGGTCACCGCCGCCCATGCCACCAGCGGCGGTACCGCCCCGGCCGCCCCGCCGATGACGATGTTCTGCGGGGTGCGGCGCTTCAGCCACACCGTGTAGACGAGCACGTAGCCCAGCAGCCCCGACAGCGACAGCCCCGCCGCCAGCGGGTTGACCGCCAGCGCCAGCAGCACGAACGAGGCGACGCCCAGCGCTACGCCGTACCCGAGAGCCGCCCGCACCGAAACGCGCCCGCTCGCCACCGGCCGTTCCGCCGTCCGCTTCATCACACGGTCGAGGTCGCGGTCGAGCGCGTGGTTGATCGCCCCCGCTCCGCCCGCCGACAGAGCGCCGCCCAGGCAGGTCAGCGCGACGAGCCCGAGCGAGGGATCGCCCGCCACGTACATCGTGGTGACCGTCGTGAAGAGCAGCAGCGACTGCACCTTCGGCTTGGTCATCTCGAAGTAGTCCGAGACGACCGTGCGCCAGGCGGGCTTCGCTACGACTGCGTCGATCATGCAGGCACCGGCTCCGCCCGCCGGGCCCGTGCCGGCTCGAGCTGAAGCGTCATCCCCAGCGAGGTCGCCCACAGCAGCGTGCCGAGGGCGAGGTGCAGCAGGATCAGCACCTCGTACTCGTCGAGCCAGACGTTCAGCGCCCCCACCAGGATCTGCACCACCAACAGGCCCGCGAGCGCCCAGGCGTATCGCACCGCCACGCGGCGGCGCAGTGCAACCACCACCAGCGCGATCACCAGCGCCGACGCGATGTACATGAAGAAGCGGTGGGTCAGGTGGATGTCCACCAGCCGCGACTCCCCGAACGGCATGAAGTCGCCGTTGCACGAGGGGAACTCCTTGCCGCAGGCGTGGTGGGCGCCGTCGCCCAGCTGGTAGTCGGCGCGGCCGTAGTTCTGGGTGCCGGCCATGTAGCCGCCAGCAACGATCGTGCACAGCACGAACCCGGTTGCGACGATCGCGAGCCCGCGCAGGCGCGGCCCGCCGCTCTCGGTGGGGGCGTCCGTCACCGCGCGCCAGAGATAGAGCAGCAGGCCGAGAAGAAGCATCGCCAGCCCGAGGTGCGCGGCCACGTAGGCCTCCTCGAGGTTCTCCTCCACCGTGGCCCCCCCGAGCGCGCCCTGGGCGATCACCAGCACGAGCAGCGCGGCGGTCGGCCCGAGCAGCTGGCGGTGGCGTCTCCAGGCCAGCACGAAGAGCCCGACGATCATGAAGCCGACGATGATCGCCAGCACCCGGTGCGCGTACTCGATGATCGAGTTGAGGTCCACGCCCGGGACGACGTCCCCGTTGCAGAACGGCCAGCCGTGGAAGCCGGAGCCGGCCGGCCCGCAGCCGAGCCCTGAGTCGGACACCCGCACGACCCCGCCCAGGATGATCAGGACGAAGGTGGCGATGCCTGTCGCGAGGACCAGGCGGCGCATCGCTACAGCGCGCGGGGCGCCGCGGGCTGCGCCACCGTCTCCGCCGGCTCCCCGGCGGCCAGCACCTCGCGCCGGATGTCCTTCATCGGCTCCACGCTGCGGACCCGCGGGACGACGTCGAAGTTGTTGTCGGCCGGCGGCGAGGTCGTGAACCACTCGAGCGTGTTGCCCTGCCACGGGTCGTTGCCCGCGCGGCGGCCCTTCTTCAGGGAGATGATCACGTTCACGCACGTGACCACCACGCCGATGCCGAGGATGAAGGCGCCGATCGTCGAGATCAGGTTGTAGGTCCCCACCCCGAGCTCCTCAGAGTAGTCGTAGACGCGGCGCGGCATGCCCTCCATCCCGATCGAGTGCTGGATCAGGAAGGTCATGTTGAAGCCGACGAACATCAGCCAGAACGAGACCTTGCCGAGCGCCTCCGACATCAGCCGCCCGCTCATCTTCGGGAACCAGTAGTACAGCCCCGCGAACAGGCCGAACACCGAGCCGCCGAACAGCACGTAGTGGAAGTGCGCGACCACGAAGTACGTGTCGTGGAGTTGCCAGTCAACCGGGAAGATCGCGAGGATCACGCCCGAGATGCCGCCGATCACGAACAGCGCGGGCAAGGCGACGGCGAAGTAGAGCGGCGTCTTGAAGACGACCTTGCCGCGCCACAGCGTGGCGATCCAGTTGAAGATCTTGATGCCGGTCGGCACCGCGATCGTGAACGACGCCAGCATGAAGAAGGCCAGCACCACCGTCGGCGTCGGCGTCGTGAACATGTGGTGCGCCCAGACCAGCAGGCCGAGGAACGCGATCGCCACCGTGGCCGCCGCGATCGCCTTGTAGCCGAAGATCGGCTTGCGGGCGAACACCGGCAGGATCTCCGAGATCATCCCGAAGACCGGCAGGATCATGATGTAGACCTCGGGGTGCCCGAAGAACCAGAAGAGGTGCTGCCACAGCATCGGGTCGCCGCCGCCGGCCGGGTCGAAGAAGGCGGTGCCGAAGTGGCGGTCGGTGAGCAGCATCGTCACCGCCGCGGCGACGGCCGGGAGCGCCGCCACCAGCAGGTAGCTGTAGACCAGGATCGACCAGATGAAGAGCGGCATTCGGCCCCAGCTCATGCCGGGCGCACGCATGTTGTGGATCGTGGCGATGAAGTTGATCGCGCCGAGGATCGACGACAGGCCCGTCAGGTGGATCAGGAATATCCACGCGTCGACGCCGCCTCCGGGTGAGAAGGCGTCGTCGGACAACGGTGGATACATCGTCCAGCCGGCCTGCGGTGGCTCGAAGAAGATGCTCGCGTAGAACGCCAGGCCGCCGAGCAGCAGCAGCCAGAACGACAGCGCGTTGAGGCGCGGGAACGCCATGTCGCGCGCGCCGATCATGAGCGGCACTAAGTAGTTCCCGAACCCGGCCAGCACGGGCACGATGAACAGGAAGATCATCGTGGTGCCGTGGATCGTGACGAGGCCGTTGTAGGTCTCGGGATCCACCAGCGTGCCCGACGGCTGGGCGAGCTGCAGGCGCATGATCAGCGCCTCGACGCCGCCCAGGATGAAGAACAGGAACGTCGCGAACAGGTAGAGGATCCCGATCCTCTTGTGGTCGGTCGTGGTGAGCCAGGCGAGCCAGCCGCGCGGCGGCAGCTTCAGCCCGTGTATCACGATCTCGGGCCGCGCGACCGGCGTGGTTCCGGCTTCCACTACTGCTCGCTCTCCTGGCCGCCCTGGCCGTCGCCGCCCTCGGCCTCGCCGCTCTCGGTGCCCCCGCGCTGCTCACGCTGCTCGGCGAGCGCCTCGCCGGCCTCCTCGATCGCCGCCCGCTGCTCGTCGGCCCACTCCTCGAACTGATCCGGCGTGACCGCCCGGACCTCGGCCCGCATGTCGGCGTGGCCGGCGCCGCAGAGCTCGGCGCACTGGCCGTCGAAGACGGTGCCCTCCTCGAAGGTGTCGCCGGCGAACTTGGCCGGGATCTTGAACCAGGTCTCGTTCACGTGGCCGGGCACGCCGTCGACCTTGCCGCCCAGCTTCGGGATCCACCAGGAGTGGATGACGTCGGAGGCCGTGACCTCGAGCACGACCGTGGTGTCGACCGGCACCACCATTTGGTGGTAGCTGAACAGCGTCCGGTCGCCCGGATAGACGTAGCGCCACAGGTACTGCTGGCCGTTGACCTCGATGCGCAGGAAGGGGCCGCCGCTCCGGGGCGGGTCGGGCTGGTCGATCGACGCGAACATCGAGTTCGAGGCCTCGAGCCCGTTCGGGCCCGAGGGCGGCGGGTTCTCGATGTCGTCGAGGTAGAGGAAGGTGACGACGGTCAGCACCACCAGGATCAGGGCCGCCGCCACGGTCCAGCCGAGCTCGAGCGGCGTGTTGCCACGAATCTGGGTGGCCTCGGGGCCGGTGCGGCGCCCGCGGTACTTGAAGAGCGCCCAGATCAGCGTGCCCTCCACGATCAGGAAGATCACGATCCCGACGTAGAGCGTGATCTTGAAGAGCGTGTCGATGTCGTCGGCGTTCTGCGAGCCGCCCGACTCGGGCGTGAACGTGTCGCCGAGGGCCGCCGGCGTGGCGATCAGGAACGCGAGCAGGGCCGCGGCGAGGGCGGCTAAGAGCAGACGTCGTGGCATGCCGGAGGGCAAGGCCGGCGGATCATATCTCCGGCTCCCGCCGAGGCTCCACTTCGTGCCGGATGCCTCGGATACCCGTCCGATGGGGTGCGTGAAGGCTAACCACGGACGGCCGCGGGCCGATGGATGGGCATGGGCTGCGAGGGGCAAGGTGCGGCACGGCGTGCCGGCTACTTCCCGCGCGTGGTGCTGGTCACGCTCATCGTGACGGTGCTGCCGGGACTGGTCGCCGCTGCGCTGCAGGCCACGGGCGTCATCCACGGGTGGCTGCCGTCCGCCGGCGTCGCGGTGGTGCTGTCGATGGCGCTCGCCGCACTTGGATCCGTCTGGTGGGCGCGCAGGCCGGCCTCGCGCGACATCGTCTTCGCCGACCTCATGCTCTGGGGGTGGCTGCGGCGCGTGCGCACCGAGCGCCGGCTCGCCTCGGCGCGCGGCCTGCTCGGCGAGAGCGCGGACCTCGACCCGGCCCGCAAGGCCGCGCTGCTCGAACGCCTGTCGAGCGCGCTCGAGAGCCGGGACCTCTACACGCACGGACACTCCCGGCGGGTCACGCGCCACTCGTTCCGGATCGCCCGCCAGCTGGGCCTGCCCGTGGCCGACGCCGCCCGCATCCGAACGGCGGCGGCGCTCCACGACGTCGGCAAGATGGATACGCCGCGCGAGGTGCTGAACAAGCCCGGTCGGCTCAGCGACGAGGAGTTCACCACGATCAAGCGGCACCCCGTGGACGGCGCGCGGATGGTGGAGGCGCTGGGCGACGACGAGCTCACCGCCATGGTCCGCCACCACCACGAGCGGCTCGACGGCGGCGGCTATCCGGACGGCCTGGTCGGCGGGGCGATCCCGCTGGGCGCCCGGGTGATCGCGGTGGCGGACACCTTCGACGCCCTGACCTCGAACCGCCCATATCGCTCGGGCTGTCGCCACAAGAAGGCGCTCGACGTCCTGCGCGCCGAGGCCGGCACGCAGCTCGACCCGGACGTGGTGGCGGCGTTCCTCAGCTACTACTCGGGCAGCCGGGCGCTGCCCTGGTGGTCGGCCGTGGCGGCGGCGCCGGGCCGGCTCGCGACGTGGGCGCTGACCGGCATCCAGGGCGCCACCGCCGCTCCGTTCGGTGGCGGCGCGACCAGCCTGGGCGCGGCGTTCCTGGTCGGCGCCACCCTGGCCGGCTCGCCGGCGACCGGCGAGGCCTCTCGCTCCGAAAAGGCGAGCGCGGACGTCGCGCCCGCCGCCGCGAGCGGCGGATCCGCTCCGGACCGGCCGGGTCCGCGCGACGGAAGCGGCGCCTCGGCCTCCGGTGGCTCCGAACCGGTGGGCGCCGGGGGGAACGCCCCGCGGGGCGAGTCGCGCGGCGGTCGCGGGCGTGGCGAGCGGCTGCTCAGGGGTGCTCTGGCAGGCGGCGGCCCGGCGGGCGATGAGGCGGCCGCGGGCAGGTCGCAGGCCGGCGCGGGGTCGGGCCGAGGGGGGTCGGCCGTAGGCGACCGGGCGCTCCGGGGGGTGGCCACCACGCCGACCGGGAGCACGCTGGATAACGCCGGCCACGGCGGCGCGGACCGCCCGACCCGGGTCTCCGACTCGCCGAGGGTCGACCTGCCGGATGACGACGGGCCGGGCGTCCTGCAGCCGAAGGTGGAGGTGCCGGACGTCAAGGTCGAGGTGCCCAAGGTGCAACTGCCGAAGGTGACGGTGCCGGGCGTCGAGGTGCCGAAGGTCGAGGTGCCGCCGGTGGAGGTCGAGGTGGAGTTGCCGCCGGTGGAGGTGCCGAAGGTGCTGCCGAAGGTGGAGCTGCCGAAGGTCGAAGTGAAGGTGCCTGGGGTGCGGCTGCCCTGAGGGGTTCAGGCCCCTTCGAACGCCGGCTGCCGCTTCTCCACGAACGCCAGCACTCCCTCCTGGAAGTCCTTCGTCCGGGCCAGCGTGTGCTGCAGCTCCGCCTCCAGGTCGAGCTGGCCGTCCAGGTCGGGGTACAGCATCCGGTTCAGGGCCTGCTTCGAGCCGGCGTATGAGCGGGTCGGGCCGGCGGCCAGCTTGGCCGTGAGCTGCTCGGCCTCGCGCATCAGGCGGTCGTCGGGGTGCAGGTAGTTCACGAGCCCCCACTCGAGCGCCTGCTGGGCTGGGACCCGCTCGCCGAGCAGCGCCATCTGGAACGCGCGCGCCTTGCCGACGGCGGCCGGGACGAAAAGGGTGGAGCCGCCGTCCGGCATCAGGCCGATGTTCACGAAGGCCAGTCCGAAGAAGGCGGACTCGGCCGCCAGGACGAGGTCGCAGGCGAGCGCCAGCGAGGCGCCGATCCCCACGGCGGGCCCGTTCACGGCCGCCACCACCGGCTTCTCGAGCCGCCGCACGCCGGCGATGATCGGGTGGTAGAGCTCGTGGAGCTCCTTGCGGACGTCGGGCATGCCGTCGTCCGGCGCCGGGTCGAAGCCCGACTTCAGGTCCGCGCCGGAGGAGAAGCCGCGGCCGGAGCCCGTGATGAGGACGGCGCGCACGGCCGGGTCGGCGGCGTCACGCTCGATCACCTGCTTCAGCTCGCGGCCGAAGTCGTGGGTCCAGGCGTTGAGCGAGTCGGGCCTGTTGAGCGTGACCCGCCCGACTCCGCCGTCCCGCTCCCAGATCACGTGCTCGTAGCTCATGGCCGCAGGCTATCTGCCAGCAACCGCACGGCGGCTTCGATGGCGGGCTCGGGGAGGCGGCCGTAGCCGAGCAGGAGGGCGGGCGGCCCGGGCTCGACGCGGTGCTCGGAGATGCCGGAGAGACCCAGCCGGCGGGCGCGGGCGGCGTCGAGCACGACCTGCTCGTCGGTGCCGGCGGGAAGGTGGACGACGAGGTGGAGCCCGGCCGCGACCCCCGCCGGCGGACAGTCGGGGAGGTGGCGCTCGAGGGCGTCGACGAGCGCGTCGCGGCGGGCGCGGTAGACGGAGCGGGTGCGGCGCAGGTGACGGTCGAGCTCGCCGCGCTCGAGGAAGTCGGCGAGGGCGAGCTGTTCGACTACGGGTGTGCCGAGGTCGTCGCTCTCCTTGGCGGCGGTGACGGCGTCGAGGAGATGATCCGGCACGACGAGCCAGCCGAGCCGGAGCCCGGGCGCGAGCGTCTTGGAGGTGGAGCCGGCGTAGGCGACGAGATCCGGCGCGAGACCCTGAACCGCGCCGACCGGCTGACGGTCGTAGCGGTACTCGGCGTCGTAGTCGTCCTCGAGGACCATCGTGCCCGTGTGCGCGGCCCAGTCGAGAAGCGCGGCGCGCCGCTCCGGGGCGAGGACGACGCCGAGCGGGAACTGGTGGGCCGGGGTGATCATGGCGGCGCCGACGTCGACCTGCTCCAACCGGGAGGTCTGGAGACCATCTCGGTCCACGGGGATCGGCACGATCTCCAGCCCGTTCGACACCAGCTGGGCGCGGCCGGGTGCACTCGAGGGGTCCTCCATCGCCATCCTGTCGACACCGCCCGCGCTGAGCGCCCGCGCGAATATCGCCATTCCCTGCGCCATCCCGGACGTGACGACGACCCGCTCCGGGTCGCACGCCACACCGCGCACCCGGCCGAGATAGTGGGCGAGCGCACCGCGGAGCTCGGGGGCGCCGCGCGGATCGCCGTAGTCGAGCCGGGCGTCCGGCGCGTCGCGGAGGGCACGGCGCAGCGACGCGAGCCAGGCGTTGCGCGGGAACAAGGAGACGTCGGGCCTGCCGGTGCGGAAGTCGTAGCGCGGCGGGCGCTCGCCGGCCGCCGCCGGCGTCGCACCGGGTCCGGGCGTGGCGGCCTCGGAGACTCGCGTGGGGGCACCCTGCCGTGCGACGAGATATCCCTCCGCCGTCAGCTGGGCGTACGCCTCGACGACCACGCCGCGCGACACACCCAACTCTCGCGCGAGCGCGCGCGACGATGGAAGCGCCGCGCCCGGCCCGAGCCGCCCGGCGCGAACGGCGTCGCGAAGCTGGTCCTCGAGCTGCGCGCGCAGTGCCGGCCGGTTGCGGTCGACGTGGAGAAGGAGGTCCAGGCCTCCACCAACTGGTCCTGATCCTGACACGCTCACTGGACCTTCCATCCGGACCAGTCCAAGCATACGCTGGCCACCATGCCCGACCTCGCGACCCTGCTCCTCTTCGCCGGCAGCGCCGCCACGCTCGTCCTCATCCCTGGACCGAACCTGATCTACATCGTCACGCGCAGCGTCGAGTCGGGCAGGCGCGCCGGGCTCGCGTCCGTGCTGGGGATCGAGACCGGCACCATGATCCACGTCGCGGCCGCCGCCTTCGGCCTGAGCGCGCTGCTCGCGTCGTCCGCCGTCGCGTTCGAGATCGTCAAGTACGCGGGTGTGGCCTATCTGGTCTACCTGGGCGTGCGCGCCCTGCGCGCCGGCAAGGCTCCCGAGACGCAGGTCGCGCCCGCGGGGATGCGCCGCACCGTCGCCGAGGGCGTCCTCGTGAACGTCCTCAACCCGAAGGTCTCGCTCTTCTTCCTCGCCTTCCTTCCGCAGTTCGTGGACCCCGACAAGGGCTCGGCGGTCACCCAGATCCTGGTCCTGGGGCTCGTCTTCATCGCGATCGCCGCCACCCTGGACCTGCTCTTCGTCCTGGCGGCGAACCTCGTTGGGAAGCGGGTCGGCGGGGGAGGAAGCAGGCGCTTCGCGGGCGGCGTGTACCTCGCGCTGGCTGCCCTGGCCGCCGCCACCGGCGGGCGGCGGTCGTGAAGACGCCGGCGCAGGACCCGCGCCGCCCATGACCCCGACCGTCCGCGGCTCGCTCCTCGCCGCCCTCGCGCTCGCCCTCGTCGGCTCCCTCGTCGCCGCCTCCGACCTCGTCGAGGGCTACCCGCTCTCCACCGGCCAGGCGCTCCGGTACGCCCTGGCAGGCGCCGTCCTGCTCGTCATCGCCAAGGGCCGACTTCCGAGGCTCGACAGGAACGAGGCCCTCGGCCTCATCGCCCTCGCCGCAACCGGCCTCGTGCTCTTCAACGTCTTCGTGATCGAAGGCGTCCGCGAGACCGACCCCGCCACCGTCGGCGTGATCGTCGGCTGCGTCCCGGTCGTCCTCGCCATCGCCGGGCCGCTGCTCGAGAAGCGGCCCCTCAGCGGCCGCGTGATCGTCGCGGCGGTCGTGGTCGCCGCCGGAGCGGCGGGCGTCCAGTGGGCGGGCGGCGGCATCACCGCGGCCGGCCTCCTGCTCGCGCTCGGCGCGCTGGCCTGCGAGGCCGCCTTCTCGCTGCTCGCGGTGCCCCACCTGAAGCGCCTCGGCGCCCTCGCCGTCTCCACCTACGCCTGCCTCTTCGCCGTCCCCATGCTCGCCGTCTGGAGCCTCCTCGTCGAGGGCCCGTCGCTTTCGATGCCCGACGCCGGCCAGGCGGCCGCGCTCGCCTATCTCGGCGTGGGGGTGACGGTGCTCGGCTTCGTCTCCTGGTACACGGCCGTCGGCCTGCTCGGCGTCGAGAAGGCCGGCCTCTTCTCCGGCGTCCTGCCGGTCAGCGCATTGGTCTTCTCCGCCGCCCTGGGCGTGGCCGAGCTGAGCCCCGAACGCCTTGCGGCGGTTGCGATCGTGGCGCTCGGGGTGACCCTCGGCGTGCGCAGCGAGACGCCGGCGGTCAGAGAGACGTCCACCACTCGCTTGCGCACTTCCGCCAGCGGTGCTTAGCTTCCTCGGCCGATACTGACCCGGCCCGCGATTTGCGGGCCATTTCGGGTTCCCCCAAGGCCCAGGAGGGCTCGTGGCCGCAAGCAAGACCGCTCCCAGCAAGACGAGGTCCGCGAGGACCGCAAAAAGCGACGGCGGAGCGGAGCGAACCGCCACCCGACAGCCGCCTGGCCGCGAGCAGCCGGCTCGGCCGGCTGCGAGCGGATCCGCTGGAAACGACGGCGCGCCCGTCCCGGCTCCCGCCCTCGAGGAGATCCGCGACGCGCTGATCGCCGCACGCGACGGCGACTTCTCCCGCCGCCTGTCCCGCCGCCGCCGCGGCGTGCTCGGCGAGATCGGCACGGCCTACAACGAGCTGGTCGCGATGAACGCCGGCATGGAGAAGGAGCTCGCGCGAGTACGCCGCGTGATCGGCCGCGAGGGCCGGATGGACCAGCGCGCCTCGCTGGGCAGCACCGCAGGCGGCTGGGGCACCAGCCTCGAGTCGCTCAACGCCCTGATCGACGACCTCGTGCGCCCGACCACCGAGGTCGCCTCCGTGCTCGACGCCGTGGCCGACGGCGACCTCGACCGCAAGATGGCCCTGACGATCGAGGGCCAGCCGGTGAAGGGCGAGTTCCTCCGCATCGGCACCACGGTGAACACCATGGTCGACCAGCTCTCGTCCTTCGCGGACGAGGTCACGCGAGTCGCCCGAGAGGTCGGTACCGAAGGCAAGCTCGGCGGTCAGGCCGAGGTGAAGGGCGTGTCAGGCACTTGGCGCGACCTCACCGAGTCGGTGAACAACATGGCCTCGAACCTGACCGACCAGGTGCGAAACATCTCCCAGGTCGCGCAGGCCGTGGCCCGCGGCGACCTGTCGCAGAAGATCACCGTCGAGGCCAAGGGCGAGGTCGCCGAGCTGGCCGACACGATGAACGAGATGACCGACACGCTCGCGATCTTCGCCGAGCAGGTCACCAGCGTCGCGCGCGAGGTGGGAACCGACGGGAAGCTCGGCGGTCAGGCCGAGGTGCCGAACGTGGCCGGCACGTGGAAGGACCTGACCGACAACGTGAACCTGATGGCGTCGAACCTGACGAGCCAGGTCCGCAACATCGCCCAGGTCATGACCGCGGTCGCAGGCGGCGACCTGACCCAGAAGATCACCGTAGACGTGAAGGGCGAGATCCTCGAGCTGAAGGAGACGACCAACGTCATGGTCGACCAGCTCTCGAGCTTCGCGGACGAGGTCACGCGAGTCGCCCGTGAGGTGGGCACCGAGGGCAAGCTCGGCGGTCAGGCCGAGGTGCCGAACGTGGCCGGCACCTGGAAGGACCTGACCGACAACGTGAACCTGATGGCGTCGAACCTGACGAGCCAGGTCCGCAACATCGCCCAGGTGACGACCGCGGTGGCCGAGGGCGACCTGTCGCAGAAGGTCACGGTGGACGTGAAGGGCGAGATCCTCGAGCTGAAGAACACCGTGAACACGATGGTCGACCAGCTGTCGTCCTTCGCGGACGAGGTCACGCGAGTCGCCCGAGAGGTGGGTACCGAGGGCAAGTTGGGCGGTCAGGCCGAGGTGAAGGGCGTGTCAGGCACGTGGCGCGACCTCACCGAGAACGTGAACTTCATGGCCTCGAACCTGACCGACCAGGTGCGTTCGATCGCCCAGGTCGCCACGGCCGTGGCCGAGGGCGACCTGTCGCAGAAGATCGCCGTCGAGGCCATGGGCGAAGTGGCCGCGCTGGCCGACACCATCAACAAGATGGTCGACCGGCTGCGCTCCTTCGCGGCCGAGGTGACCCGCGTCGCCCGCGAGGTGGGTACCGAGGGCAAGCTGGGCGGCCAGGCCGAGGTGGAGGACGTCTCCGGCACGTGGCGCGGCCTGACCGAGAACGTGAACTCGATGGCCTCGAACCTGACCGACCAGGTGCGAAACATCGCCGAGGTGACCACCGCCGTGGCCCGCGGCGACCTGTCGAAGAAGATCACCGTCGACGCCAAGGGCGAGATCCTCGAGCTGAAGGAGACCGTCAACACGATGGTCGACCAGCTGTCGAGCTTCGCGGACGAGGTCACGCGAGTCGCGCGCGAGGTCGGCACCGAGGGCAAGCTCGGCGGCCAGGCTCAGGTCGAGGGTGTGTCCGGAACCTGGCGCGGCCTGACGGAGAACGTGAACCAGCTGGCCTCGAACCTGACGACCCAGGTGCGCGCCATCGCCGAGGTGTCCACGGCCGTGACGCAGGGCGACCTGACCCGGTCGATCAGCGTCGAGGCGAGCGGAGAGGTCGCGGACCTCTCGGACAACATCAACCAGATGATCGCCAACCTGCGCGAGACGACCCGGCGCAACGAGGAGCAGGACTGGCTCAAGACGAATCTCGCGCGCATCTCGGGCCTGATGCAGGGCCAGCGCGACCTCGAGACGGTCTCGCAGCTGATCATGTCCGAGCTCTCCCCGGCGGTCTCGGCGCAGCACGGCGCGTTCTTCCTCGCCGACCACGAGGAGGAGTCGGGCGAGTACGAGCTGCGGCTGCTGGCGAGCTACGGCTACACGCGCCGGAAGTCCGTGTCGAACCGCTTCAAGCCCGGCGAGGGCCTCGTGGGCCAGGCGGCGCTCGAGAAGAAGGCGATCCTGATCGTCGACCCGCCCGACGACTACATCCACATCGCGTCGGGCCTGGGCGAGGCGGTGCCGCGCAACATCATCGTGATCCCCGTGCTGTTCGAGGAGCAGGTGCTCGCGGTGATCGAGCTGGCGTCGTTCCGGCCCTTCAGCGAGATCATCCTGCAGTTCCTCGACCAGCTCACAGAGACGATCGGCGTCGTCCTCTCCACGATCATCGCCAACGTCCGGACCGAGCAGCTGCTGCAGCAGTCGCAGTCCCAGTCGCAGGAGCTGCAGAGCCAGTCGCAGGCGCTCAAGACGCAGCAGGAGGAGCTGCAGGCCACCAACGAGGAGCTACAGGAGAAGGCGGAGCTGCTCGAGCGCCAGAACCGCGACATCGAGATCAAGAACCGCGAGATCGAGACCGCGCGCGCGTCGCTCGAGGAGAAGGCAGAGCAGCTGGCGCTGTCCTCGAAGTACAAGAGCGAGTTCCTGGCCAACATGTCGCACGAGCTGCGCACGCCGCTGAACTCGCTGCTGATCCTCTCCAAGGTGCTGGCCTCGAACGAGAGCGGCAACCTCACGGACAAGGAGGTCGACTCGGCCGCGACGATCCACAACGCCGGCTCCGACCTGCTCGCGCTGATCAACGACATCCTCGACCTGTCCAAGGTCGAGGCGGGCAAGATGGACGTGCACGTCGGGCGGACGTCGCTTGCCGGGGTGCGGGACTACGTGGAGCGCTCGTTCCGGCCGCTGGCCGAGGAGAAGGGGCTCGCCTTCGCCGTCGAGCTCGACGCGGGCACGCCCGACGAGATCGAGACCGACGAGCAGCGGCTGCAGCAGATCCTCAAGAACCTGCTGTCGAACGCGATCAAGTTCACCGACAGCGGCAGCGTCACGCTGCGCGTGAGCCCCGCGGACGGCGACGCGGTCGCCTTCGCCGTCGAGGACACCGGGATCGGCATCCCGCCGGACAAGCTGAAGCTGATCTTCGAGGCGTTCCAGCAGGCCGAGGGATCGATCTCCCGTCGCTTCGGCGGCACCGGGCTCGGCCTCTCGATCAGCCGCGAGATCGCGAAGCTGCTCGGCGGCGAGATCCGCGTGGCTAGCGACGCCGGCGAGGGCTCGATCTTCACGCTGTACCTGCCGCGCACGCCGCGCCAGAGCGTGCAGCTGCCGGAGCCGGCCCCGGTCACCGTATTGCCGGACCCGACCGAGATCGTCGAGGGCAACGGGCGCGCACGGAGCGTCGAGCTGCCGGAGCCGCTCACTGACGACCGCTCGGACCTGCTGCCGGGCGACCCGGTCGCGCTCGTCATTACCGAGGATCGCGACCTCGCCCGCAGTGCCGTGGAGGTGGCGCACGAGCGCGGCTTCAAGTGCTTGCTGGCGCTGCGCGGCGACGCCGGGCTGGCGCTGGTCCACGAGTTCATGCCGAAGGCGATCGTGCTCAGCAGGGACCTGCCGCACGTCGAGGGCAGCGCGGTGCTCGACCACCTGAAGCGCCATCCCGAGACGCGCCACATCCCCGTCTATGTGATGGGCGACCCGGCCGTGGAGCGCGAGGCACGTGCGTCGGGAGCGCTCGGCCTGGTCGCGGCGCCGGTCACGCGTGAGGCACTCGGCACGGTCTTCGACGAGCTCGCCGGCTTCCTCGACCGCCGCGGCGCCTCGGTGCTGCTGGTCACGGCCGAGGGGGAGGAGCGCAAGGCGCTGGAGGAGCTGGTGGGCGGCGTGGACGTCGAGATCGCCGGCGCCGCCTCGCGGGAGGAGGCGCTCGCGGCGCTCGACGCCAGGCGCCCCGACTGCGTGGTGCTCGACCTCGGGCTCGACGACGGCAGCGCCTTCGCCGTGCTCGAGCGGATCAAGCGGGCCAAGCGCTTCCGCGGCCTGCCCGTGATCGTGCACACGAGCCGCGAGTTGAGCCCGCGGGAGGAGGCGCGGCTGCGGCGCTACGCCGAGGCGATCGTGGTGAAGGACGCGCGCTCGCCGGAGCGGCTGCTCGAGGAGACGCTCCTCTACCTGCACCGGCCCGAGGCCCGGCTGCCCGCCGACAAGCGGCGCATGCTCGAGCGCCTGCACTCGGGCGACGAGGTGTTCGACGGCAAGAAGGTCCTGATCGTGGACGACGACGTGCGGAACGTCTTCGCGCTGACGAGCGTCTTCGAGCGCCACGGCATGCAGGTGGTGTTCGCCGAGAACGGGCGCGAGGGCGTCGAGACGCTGCGCAAGCACCCGGACGTGTCGCTCGTCCTGATGGACATCATGATGCCCGAGATGGATGGGTACGAGGCCACGCGCACGGTGCGCGAGATGCCGGAGTTCGAGCGGCTCCCGATCGTCGCGCTCACAGCGAAGGCGATGAAGGGCGACCGCGAGAAGAGCATCGCCAGCGGCGCGTCCGACTACATCACCAAGCCCGTGGACGTCGAGCAGCTCCTGTCGCTGATGCGCGTCTGGCTCCACAGGTGACGCCGGTGGCGCTCGAGCGGGCGAGCGCCACGGCTGACATCCTGGTCGTCGACGACCAGGCGGACAGCCTTGTCGCGCTCGAGACGGTCCTCGACCCGCTGGGCCATAACGTGGTGAAGGCGGGCTCAGGGGAGGAGGCCCTCAAGCGGCTGCTCGAGCGCGACTTCGCGGTCATCGTGATGGACGTACGGATGCCGGGCCTCGACGGCGTCGAGACCGTCGAGCTGATCAAGCAGCGGCGGCGCAACGAGGACGTCTCGGTGATCTTCCTGACCGGCGCCGGGGACGACGTCGAGCAGGTCACGCGCGGCTACTCGGCGGGCGCGATCGACTACATCGTCAAGCCGGTCGATCCCGACGTGCTGCGCTCGAAGGTCGCCGTCCTGCTCGAGCTGCAGCGCAAGAACGCGGAGCTGCGCGAGTCCGAGGAGCGCTTCCGCACCGCCTTCGAGGACGCGCCGATCGGGATGGGCCTGAGCAGCCTCGACGGGCGTTGGCTCGAGGTCAACAGCGCGCTGTGCGACCTCGTCGGGCGCTCGCCCGTGCAGCTGCTCGAGCAGCCGCTCTGGGAGCTGGCCCACCCGGCCGACCGCCAGAAGGAGCGGGACACCTGGCGGCGGTTGCTGCGCGACCAGCCCCGGCTCGAGCAGTCCGAGAAGCGCTTCATGCGCCACGACGGCAAGGTGGTGCACGCGCTCGTGAACGTGTCGCTCACGATGGACGGCCGCGGGGAGCCGATGGGCTACCTGTGGCAGCTCGTCGACGTGACGGAGCAGCGCCGCGCCGAGGCGGAGCGGGCCGCCCGGGCCGAGGCCGAGGCCGTGGCGGTGACGATCGGGAAGCTCCAGCAGGTCACCGAGGCGGCGCTCGAGCACCTCGAGCCGGCCGAGCTCATGGGGCTCGTGGTCGAGCGCATCAAGGACGCCTTCCGAGCCGACATGGCGCGCATCCTGCTGATCGAGCCGAACCGGGAGGGAGAGCTCTCGCTGGGAGCCGCCTCCGGCTTCGGTTCCGCCGCGAGAGCCGACACCGTGCCGATTGGAGACGTGCTCTCGCAGGTCGTCGGCGAGGGCCGGCCGGTGATCCTCGACGGGCTCCAGGGCGGGGCGGGCCTCGATCCGATGCTCGGGGCGGCCGCCCCGCGTGCCCTGATGGCGTCGCCGCTGACGGTGAAGGGGCGCATGGCGGGGGTGGTGGAGATCGCGACGCGCAAGGAGCGCCGCTTCACGCCCGAGGAGGAGAGCCTGCTGGTGCTGATGGCCGACCGCGCCGGGCTCGCCATCGAGCACGCGCGCGCGTACGAGCGCGAGGTCGGGACGGTGGAGATGCTGCAGCGCAGCCTGCTGCCCGATCAGTTGCCGAGGCTGCCCGGGGTTCGGATCGCGGCCCGCTACATGCCCGGCGGAGCGGATGTGGGAGGCGATTGGTACGACGCGATCCCGCTCGAGGACGGCAGGGTGGGGCTGGCCATGGGCGACGTGGTCGGCCACGGCCTCGGCGCCGCCTCCCTGATGGGCCAGCTGCGCCACGCCGCGCGGGCGTACGCGCTCGAGGGGCACTCACCGCCTGCCGTGCTCGACCGGCTCGACCGGCTCGTGCGCAGCCTGCCCGGGGCGCAGATGGCGACCCTGCTGTACCTCGTGGTCGACTCGGACCTGCAGACGGTGCGCTTCGCGAGCGCGGGCCATGTGCCCCCGCTTGTAGTCGACCCGGACGGCGAGCCGCGCTTCCTCGAGGGCGCGCCGAACCCGCCGCTCGGCGTGTTCGACAGCTCCGGGCACGAGGAGATCACGCTGAAGCTCGAGCCCGGCTCGACCATCGTGCTCTACACCGACGGCCTCGTCGAGGAGCGGGGAGTGTCGATCGACGCCGGCCTCGACGCGCTGAGCGAGGCCGCGCGCAACCCCGGACATCCCGTGGAGCTGTGCGACCACCTGGTCGACTCGATGCTCTCGATCCACCCGGCGCATGACGACATCGCGGTGCTGGCGCTGCAGGCTCTGCCGGTCGGCGCCGAGCCCCTTCACCTGGAGGTCTCGACGGATCCCACGCGGCTGCGCGACGTGCGCCGCCATCTTGCTGGATGGCTGCGCCGCAGCGGCGCGAGCGAGGAGGACGTCGAGATCGCCCAGATGGCCTGCCACGAAGCGTGCTCGAACGCGATCGAGCACGGCTATGGGTTCGGCGAGGGCAGCTTCACGATCGACGCGCACATGGCGAACGGGAAGGTCGTGCTCGAGGTCGCCGACCAGGGGAGCTGGATCGACCGGCCCGAGGGCGCGCTGCCGCACCGCGGACGGGGAATCGCGCTGATGAAGGCGCTGATGGACGCCGTGCAGCTCAGGCAGGAGGCCGGCGGCACGACGGTGCGCATGGAGCGGGGGGTGACTCGCTCCTAGGCCGAAGCGCCCGACTCGGCCGGGTGCGCACGGATTTCTAACCTGTCGAGGAGTGCTCCTCGACTCGATCGACTGGCTGGGCCACTCCGGCTTCCGCATCCGCGTGGGCAGGGCCGTCGTCTACATCGATCCGTACCGCGTGCCTGAGGGCTCGCCGCCCGCCGATCTGATCCTCGTCACCCACGGGCACTACGACCACTTCTCGCCCCAGGACGTGGAGCGGCTCTCCACCAGGGACACGTGGCTGGTGGGGCCGGCCGCGGTGGCGGAGCGGGTGAGCGGCCAGGTCCACTCGATCGCGCCCGGGGAGCTGCTGGACGAGGAGCTGGTGCGTGGGGTGCACGTGGCGGCGGTGGCGGCATACAACACGTCGAAGCGGAACGCGGAGGGTCGGGTGTTCCACCCGCGCGAGGCCGGTTGGGTGGGCTACGAGCTGAACCTGCGCGGCGAGCGGCTCTACCACTCGGGCGACACTGACGTGATTCCGGAGATGGACAGCGTGACCGGCGTGGACGTGGCCCTGCTGCCCGTGAGCGGCGTGTACGTGATGACGCCGCAGGAGGCGGCCGAGGCGGCGCGGCGGATCCAGCCCCGGGTGGCGGTGCCGATGCACTGGGGGTCGCACATCGGCACCGAGGCGGACGCCCGGTCGTTCGCGGAGAAGGCGCCGGTGGAGGTGCGGATCCTGGAGAAAGCGGCGGTCTGAGGGCGGTCGGGTGGGGCCCCCCATCCAGCTGGATGGGGGGCCGGCTTGAGCACGACCGGCGCCTCAGACGGCCGCGCGCAGCGCCGCGGCGTCCAGGATCTGATGCGCGGTCGCGCCGGGGTGCGAGACCGTGATGGCGTGCGAGGCGCCGGGGATCTCGAGCGTGCGGTGCGCGCCGGCGCGCTTGGCCATGTAGTGCTGGAGGGCGGCGGGGATGTTGCGGTCCTCTTCGCCGATCACGAACCACGAGGGGACCTCACGCCAGAGTGGCCGCTCGCCGGAAGGCTCGGTGAGCGCCTCCTGCGTGACCGGCCGCTGCGTGGCGGCCATCGTCGCGGCCTCCGAGGCGGGCACGTCGGCGCAGAACTGCTCGTGGAAGCGCTCGGTGGTGATGTACAGGTCGGTGGTGCCGTCGCTGCGCGGGACTGGTCGGAGCGCGTCGCCGAGCGTGCTGCCGGGGAACATGCCCGCCAGCGAGAAGGCGCTCTCGCCGGGCTCGGGCGCGAAGCCGCAGACGTAGACGAGCCCGACGATTTCGCCGGCGTCGGCCGAGACGTTGGAGATAACCGCGCCGCCGTACGAGTGGGCGGCGAGCACGACGGGCCCGTCGACTGCCCGGACG
>JBKGUS010000165.1:0-3519 GCA_046462295.1 Thermoleophilaceae bacterium
CGCGTGGCGGTGCGCGGAGCTCAATGCAACAAGTGCATCAGCGAGGGGATGCGGTACGGATACTCCGGCAAGATCCGGCGGGCAAGCTGCTCGATTGGGCGTCCGGAGACCAGCGGCTCGTAGTCCTCGAAGGCGAGCATGGCGCGCAGCGTCGGGGCGATCTGAAAGTCGGCCGCATTGGGCTCAGGTGCGCCGATGACGCCGTCGGCGATCAGGTGCTCGATGTGGTTGAGGTGTCCCGGCAGCGCCCTCCAGTCCGCGCGGACACGCTCGGAGGAGCGCGCGTCCTCGCGACGCGCGTAGAAGGCGGCGACGGGGCCCATGAAGCGCGCGACGAGCTCCGGTCTGGGGCTGCCGAGCCCTCGCGCCAAAATGACGCGTGCGTCGGGGTGGTGGCGCAGCGCCCAGCGCAGCAACCTGCGGGGGATGGGCTGCAGAACGGTCTCACCCCACTCCTCGGCCTCCTCCACGGGCCGTCGACGTGCAGGGTCGGCGGGGAAGAGGGGCGGTTCGGGTTTGACCTCGTCGAGCAAGCGGGAGATGCAGCGCGAGCCCACGACGCGCCGTCCATCCAGCCCTAGTGCGGGGACAGTGCCTCCGCGGAAGCCGGCCAACCGCACGCGGAAGGCGTGTGCGCCCGGCGTCAGCTTGACCCACTCGTGCTCGATGCCCTTGTGCCGGAGCATCAACCGCGCCGCCAGCGAGGGATAGGAAAACGCCACGCCGTAGAGCCGAGCGTTCACGTTTAGAATGTATACCCTATAGTTTAAGAAGGAAACTAATGCCGGAGCATCGCTACCAGCAGTACTGCGCGCTGGCGCGCGCTCTCGACGTAGCCGGCGATCGGTGGACCCTGCTCATCGTCCGTGAGCTCGCGCCAGGGCCGCGGCGGTTCACCGATCTGGTCGACGGTCTGCCGGGAATCAGCCGCAAGCTCCTCACCGAGCGGCTACTGGCTCTCGAACGCGACGGCGTCGTCGCCCGGCACGAGCTACCGCCTCCCGCCGCCCGGCAGGTCTACGCCCTGACCGACGACGGTCGCGATCTAGCTCACGCGTTGGCCCCGCTGATCGCCTGGGGTGCCAGGCGGCTCGGCGAGCGCAAGCCGAGCGAGAGCTTTCGGTCGCGCTGGCCGGCGGTGGGGATGGCGGCCTTGGCTGACCGGGAGGCCGCCGAGGGAGTCAGCGAGACCTACCAGTTCGTCGTCGGCAGCTCCGCTTTTCACTTCAGGGTCGACGACGCGTCGATCCGGCTTCATGACGGCTGGGGTCAGGCTCCCGCCGTCGTCCTGACAACCGACGAGGAGACGTGGGCAGAGATCGCCTCCGGGAAGATCAGCGCTTCCTCGGCGGTCGCTACGGGCGCGATGACCGTTGCCGGCGACCCGCAAGCTGTCAAGCGTCTGGGCAAGATCTTCGCCCGCAACCAGATCCTCGCGCGGGCCGGAAGCGGCCATGAACCGTGACTCGGGATTGGGGGCCTAGATGGTGGCGCCTCCGCCGACGAGGTACGCGCGCAGCGGCGATGCGCGGCTCGCCTTCCAGGTGATGGGCGAGGGGCCGCCGGACGTGGTGTTCGTTGGCGGCCCCGCGTCGCATCTCGACATCCAGTGGGAGGACCCGGAGACCGCGCGTGCGCGTCAGCGCTACGCCAGCTTCGCCCGGATCATCACGTTCGACCGCCGTGGCACCGGTCTGTCGGACCCCGTCGACCGCCCGCCGACGCTCGACCAGCAGATGGACGACCTCGACGCGGTGCTCGAGGCCGTCCCGGTCGAGCGCGTGGCGCTGATCGCAGCGGTCGACGGCGGCCTGGGCGCGACGTACGCGGCGACGCATCCCAAGCGTGTCTCGGCACTCGTGCTCGTGAACACCTCGGTGGCCGGCGCGCAGGTGCTCGACGACGAGCGACGCGAGCAGATGCTCGAGCTGATCGAGAACCGCTGGGGCGAGGGCCAGTTCGCCCAGCTGTACGCTCCCGAGCGCGCGCGCGACCCCCAGTTCGCCGAGTGGTGGGCGCGCTTCGAGCGCTCAGCGGTCAGCCCCCTGATCGCGCGCCGGCTGATCGACATGAGCGTGCAGGTCGACCTCAGCGGCGTGCTGCCGGCGATCCGGGTTCCGACGCTCGTGCTCTACCGCACCGGGAACCCGCTGGTCCCGTCCGCCGCCGCGCGCGCGGTCGCGGAGGCGATCCCGAACGCCCGGTTCGTCGAGGCGGCCGGCGTCGACCTCTACAACTGGCCCTGCGCCGACGATCCCGAGACGGACCTGATCGAGGAGTTCCTCACCGGCGGGCGCCAGCAGCGCGCCCCGGACCGCGTGCTCGCGACGGTGCTCTTCACCGACATCGTCGGCTCGACCGAACGCGCCGCCGACGTCGGCGACCACGCGTGGCGCGAGCTGCTCGACCGCCACAACGCGATCATCCGCAACCTGCTCGCGCGGTATCGCGGGCGAGAGATCAAGACGCTGGGTGACGGCTTCGTCGCCACCTTTGACGGCCCTGCGCGCGCCGTCCGCTGCGCGCAGGAGATCGTCGAACGGCTCGACGGGCTCGGGCTGAGCGTGCGCTGCGGCCTGCACACCGGGGAATGCGAGCTGCTCGAGGGCGACGTCGGCGGGATCGCCGTCCACATCGGCGCCCGCGTTGCCGCGCTCGCCCGGGCCGGCGAGGTGCTGGTCTCCAGGACCGTCACGGACCTAGTGGTCGGCTCCGACATCGGGTTCGACGACCGCGGGTCGCATGCGCTGCGCGGCGTCCCGGGCGAGTGGGAGCTGTACTCCGCCCGCGCGCCTGCCCGGGCGGGCGCGTCCTGAGGTCGGTCAGCCCTCGCTGGATGCCCCGACACCGAGGTCGCGCCCCCCAGGGCGGACACGACCTGCTCGCTAGCGCCGTGGCCACCGGCGTGGCGACGTGTCCGATCTGCGGGCCCTCTCACTCAGGAGCGCTTGCTTTTGGTGGGCATGGGCGTAGGGTCGGCGGTGCGCCTTCGCTCGCCGCCTCGGCTCGTGACCGCCACTTGTGCGGGTCGCTGCCTCGTCCGATTGCGCTGATCCCGGCGAGACGAGCGCACCCTGCACAGCCAACGATCACCCCTCGAAGTTCTTGTGTCTCGCGACGGCACACGAATACGTGTCCAGCTTCGCGGCGAGCTCGACCTCGCCACGGCGGAAGCGGTCGCGAAGCGCCTCGCTGTGCTGCGCGAGCAGCACGAGAGCGTGCTGCTGGACCTCGACGGGCTGACGTTCATCGACGCGAGCGGAGTGCGTCTGGTGCTGGCGGCCTTCGAGGACTCGCGACGCGATGGCTGGGCCTTCGCGGTCACGCACGGGTCGCGCCAGGTGCGGCGGGTGTTCGTTCTCCTCGGGCTGGACAGGCACCTGCCGTACGACTGACGGGTTACTCCTCGTGCCGGATCTCGAACCACACGCAGGTGCCGGTCGCCGTGCGCGTGACCGCCCAGCGATCGGCGATCCGATCGACGAGCACCAGGCCCCAGCCGCCGGTCTCGTCCGACCG
>JBKGUS010000166.1:0-4748 GCA_046462295.1 Thermoleophilaceae bacterium
CGTACGCGCGTGAGTTCATCTCGCGCTCGCCCACCTTGATCTGGTCGTAGCCGTCCGAGATCTCCTCCCAGACGGTCTTCTCGGCATCGAGCGCGTCGCGCGACTGGTCGACGTAGGCCAGCTCGACCGACTCGCCGAGACGCAGCTCGCCCGCGTCGGGGGCCTCCTCACCGACGATCATCCGGAACAGCGTGGTCTTGCCGGCGCCGTTCGGGCCGATCACGCCGACGATCCCGGCCGGCGGCAGCGTGAACGACAGGTCCTCCATCAGCAGCCGGTCGCCGTAGCCCTTGCGGACGCCGTCGGCCTCCACGACCACGTCGCCGAGCCGCGGGCCGGCGGGGATGTGGATCTGGACGCGGTCGAGCTTCACGTCACGCTCCTCGGCGAGGAGCGCCTCGTAGCGGTTGAGGCGCGCGCGGGCCTTGGTGCGCCGGCCCTTGGGCGACTCGCGCACCCATTCGAGCTCGCGCACGAGCGTGCGCCGTCGCGCCGACTCCTGGCGCTCCTCCTGCGCCAGCCGGGCCTGCTTCTGCTCTAGCCAGGCCGAGTAGTTGCCCCGGAACGGGATGCCGCGGCCGCGATCCAGCTCGAGGATCCAGCCGGCGACGTTGTCGAGGAAGTAGCGGTCGTGGGTGACCGCCACCACGGTGCCCTTGTAGTCCTCGAGGTGCTTCTCGAGCCACGCCACCGACTCGGCGTCGAGGTGGTTGGTGGGCTCGTCGAGCAGCAGCAGGTCGGGGGCCTGGAGCAGCAGGCGGCAGAGCGCGACGCGGCGCCGCTCGCCGCCGGAGAGGGTCTCCACGTCCGCGTCGCCGGGCGGCAGCCGCAGCGCGTCCATCGCGATCTCGAGCGTGGTGTCGAGCTGCCACGCGTCGGCGGCGTCGATGCGGTCCTGGAGGCGGGCGAACTCGTCCGCCGTCTGGTCCGAGTAGTTGGCGGCCAGCTCGTTGAAGCGGTCGAGCATGTCGCGCAGCTCGCGCACGCCGTCCTCGACGTTGCCGCGCACGTCCTTGGAGGGGTCGAGCTGCGGCTCCTGCTCGAGCAGGCCTACCGTGGCGCCGGGCGCGAGCTGGGCCTCGCCGCGGAACTCCGTGTCCTGCCCGGCCATGATCCGCAGCAGGGTCGACTTGCCGGCGCCGTTCGCGCCCAGCACGCCGATCTTTGCCCCGGGTAGAAAGGAGAGCGAGATGTCTTCGAGCACCCGCTTGTCGGGCGGATGGACCCGGGACAGCTTGTACATGGTGAAGATGTACTGCGTCGACATGAGCGGTCGAGGATAGAGTCAGGCTGTGGGACAGGAGGTCTCGGCGGCGGTCTTCTCGCGCGAGGACCGGCAGCGCTACCGCCAGAAGGTGCGGACCTGCCTCGATGTGTTCGCGCGCATGCTGCGCGAGGCTCGCTTCGACTCGGAGCGGCGCTCGGTCGGGCTGGAGATCGAGCTGAACCTGACCGACGAGCAGGGCGACCCGGCGATGGTCAACGCCCGCGCGCTCGAGGCGATCGCGGACGCCGACTTTCAGACCGAGCTCGGCCAGTTCAACGTGGAGATCAACGTGCCGCCGCGGCTGCTCCAGGGGGACGTCGCCGCCGAGCTCGAGGAGGCGGTGCGCAGCAGTCTCAATCGTGCCGAGGAGCGGGCCCGCACGGTCGGGGCGCACATGATGCTGATCGGGATCCTGCCGACCGTGACGGACCGGCACCTCACCGCCGACAGCTTCAGCGAGAACCCGCGCTACGAGCTCCTCAACCAGCAGATCTTCGCCGCCCGCGGCGAGGACCTCGAGATCTCGATCGGCGGCGTCGAGCGGCTGCAGACGTTCGCCGACACGATCGCCCCCGAGGCCGCCTGCACCAGCGTGCAGCTGCACCAACAGGTCGACCCCGAGGCGTTTCCCAGGTACTGGAACGCGGCCCAGGCGATCGCCGGCCCGCAGGTGGCGATCGCGGCCAACTCGCCGTTCTTCTTCGGCAAGGAGCTGTGGCGGGAGACCCGCATCGCGCTGTTCGAGCAGGCCACCGACACACGCCCGGAGGAGCTGAAGGCGCAGGGCGTGCGTCCGCGGGTGTGGTTCGGCGAGCGCTGGATCAACTCGATCTTCGACCTGTTCGAGGAGAACGTGCGCTACTTCCCGGCGCTGCTGCCGGTGTGCGAGGAGGAGGACCCGGTCGAGACGCTCGAGCGCGGCGACACGCCGTCGCTGCCGGAGCTCCGCCTCCACAACGGAACGGTCTACCGCTGGAACCGGCCGATCTACGACGTGGTGCGGGAGCGCCCCCACCTGCGCGTGGAGAACCGGATCCTGCCCTCGGGTCCGAGCGTGGCGGACATCGGCGCGAACGCGGCCTTCTACTACGGGCTGATCCGGACGCTGGTCGAGGAGGAGCGGCCGCTGTGGTCACGGATGTCGTTCTCGGCTGCGGAGGACAACTTCCACACTGCCGCCCGCGACGGTATCGACGCGCGGATCTACTGGCCCGGCGTGGGCGAGGTGCCGGCGGCGGAGCTCGTGCTGCGCCGGCTGCTGCCCGCCGCGCACGAGGGCCTCGAGCGCGCCGGCATCGACGCGGCCGACCGCGACCGCCTGCTCGGGATCGTGGAGCGCCGTTGCGTGTCGATGCAGAACGGCGCGGCGTGGCAGGCCGCCGCCTTCCACCACCTGTACGACGACCGCAAGCTGGACCGCCTCGAGGCGCTGCGGCGGATGACGGTCATCTACCGCGACCACATGCACGCGAACGAGCCGGTGCACGAGTGGCCGCTGCCGTAGGCGGCCCCTGAGACCGCAGCCGCACGGCCCAGCTAGCGCGTCAGGACGCCCCAAGCCGCGCCGGGAGCGCTGTAGGTCCCGTCCTCGCTGCGGAACGACGCTACGTTTTCCTCCATCGCCTTGCGCGTGGCCTCCCGCTCGTCCTCGGGGAGCGCCTCGATGGCGCGGGACAGGGGGCCTGTGATCCGGATCAGGGCGTCCCACAGGTCGTCGAAGTCGGCCCAGCGGAACTCGACGGCGAGCTCCTCGAGCTGCACGGGCTGGGCGAAGCCGGCCTCGCCCACCAGATCGCGGATGCGCTCCGGCTCGCCGAGCGCGAAGATCCCCGGCGCCCCGGGCTCGGGCGGTGGCATGTGGCCACGCTGCATGAGGGTCATCCCGGGTATGGCGGCCCACGGGTTGCGCTCGGGCGTGCCCCAGACGGCGAACGCAAGCGGGCCGCCGTCGCGCAGAACCCTTCGGGTCTCCGCCATCGCGGCGGCCGGGTCGGCCATCAGCATGTAGCCGTAGCGGCAGACCACGCCGTCCACGCTGTCGTCGTCGAGGTCCATGCGCTCGGCGTCGAGGACACGGAAGTCGACGTTGCTCACGCCGCGGGCCTCGCCCTGGCGGCGCGCCACGTCGACCATCTCCGGCGCGAAGTCGGTCGAGATCACCCGGCCCTGTTCGCCCACGCGCTCGGCGATCTCGAGCCCGAGGTCGCCGGTACCCGCGGCGATGTCGAGGAAGACCTGACCGGTTTGTGGCTCCGTCTTCTCCACCAGCCAGTCGTTAACCGGCCCCGTGATTACCATCAGCCACTCGCGCCGGTCCTCCCAGCCGGGGGCCATCTTTCCCCAGGTCTCGAGGCTGTCTTGCCGGTAGGTATCGAGGTCCATGGGACGACGCTATCGGGTTTCCATGCTGCCATTGCGGGGAATCTCCGTCACGGAGCAAACGCGCGGAGGGAGTGGGCGTCGTGGAAGCTCGGTCGGGATCGCTTGGTGCCCCAGCTGAGACTTATCCGCTGGGTGTAGGACGGCCACCTCTGAAGGTCGACGACCTGCCCGAGCCCGAGAAGGTCTTCGGCGTCCCGCGGATCGGCGCGAAGGCGATGGTCACGCTCGTCGTGGGGCCGAGCCTGATCGCGCTCGGGCTCTCGATCGGCAGCGGGGAGTGGATCCTGGCGCCGTTCGCGATCGGGACCGAGGGGTGGGTCGGCATCGGCTTCGTGGCGCTCATCTCGATCCTGCTGCAGGCCTTCTACAACATGGAGGTCGGCCGCTACGTGCTCGCGACGGGCGAGGTGCCGTCGCTCGGATTCGGGCGGATCCCGCCCGGCTTCTACATCGGCACGATCCTCGCGGTCCTGCTCTTCTACCTGGCGTTCATCACCGGGGGCTGGGCGTCCGGCGCCGGGGACGGCCTCTTCACCTTCATCACCGGCGACATCCCGGGCGAGGAGGATCAGAACACCACCAACTGGCTCGCCGTGCTCCTCATGGGCGTGATCTTCGTGATCACCCTGCTCGGGCGAAAGATCTCGCGCACGATGGAGCTCGTCAACTGGGTGATAGTGGGCTTCATCCTGATCACGATCACGCTGGCGGCGATCCTCCTGACCGGCGCGAGCGACTGGGGCGACGGCCTGGAGGGGCTGTTCCGTCCCGCGCTGCCGCCGGAGGGCGTGGACGCGACCACCATTGGTTCCGTGGCCGGCTTCGCGGCGATGGCCTCGGGCCTGAACTACGTGTTCATGAACTACTACCGCGACAAGGGGTACGGCATGGGCACCAAGACCGGCTTCATCCCCGGGCTGCTCGAGCGCGAGAAGCGGGAGGTCGACCCGGTCGGGACGACGTTCCGGGAGTCGCCCGAGAACACCGCGCGGTGGCGGCGCTGGTACCGCTTCCTCACGATCGAGATGTGGGTTGTCTTCGTGCCCGGGGCGCTGATCGGGATCCTGATGCCGGGCATCCTCGTGAGCTCGCTGTCGAA